>JAGGXW010000026.1 GCA_021162815.1 Thermoplasmata archaeon
AAGATAAGCAAAGACGGCAAAATTTTATGGAAAAGATTCTATGATTCTGGCAAAGATTATGATCATGCTGAATCTGTTGTTCAGGCAAGAGATGGAGGATACATTCTTGTTGGAAAGGCAGCTGGAGATTATTTCTGGGTCATAAAAACAGATGAGAAGGGAAGGGAAATATGGAATAAAACCTATGGAGGAGGATCAGGAAAGGAAATCATTCGTGGAATAGATGGTGGTTATGTAATCGCTGGATTTACGGACAGCTATGGAGCTGGAGGATATGACGCATTTTTCATAAAAATAGATGAAAATGGAAATATTATATGGAAAAGAACATGGGGAGGATTTGATATGGATGAGGCAAGATGCATTGTGGCAACTGAAGATGGGTATGTAGCAACCGGTTATACTGATGATTTTAACTTTCTCATATTAAAGCTCGATAAAGATGGAAATGTTGTGTGGAGCAATACAAGGGTAAAATCATGTGATATAGGGGAAGGGATAACAGTATGTCCGGATGGATATGCAGCAGTGGGATTCAATGGAGATGCATGTCTGATCAGATTCGATGAAAACGGAAATGAAATGTGGCACAGATATTTTGGAGGAAATGATCCAAATGATGGTGCTCTCTCTGTTTTATATGACAATGGTTATTTCATGTTAGCTGGCTATTATGCAACAAATATAATTGCAAATCATTCCGGGCCATTTCTCATAAAATGTCCTGATAAGAAGCCAGAGAATGTGAGCATTGAAATAACGAGACCCAGACCAAAATATCTCTATGTTTTTGACAGGGAAATAATGCCTTATAAGAAAACGCTCATTATAGGGGACATAAGAGTTGTTGCAGAATTGCACGGAAATGGAAAAAGAGTGGAATTTTATCTGTGTGATGGTCCGGATAATCTTGATGGCTATACCCCGGTAAAGGTTGTTTACTCTCCCCCATATGAGTGGAACTGGAATACGGGAGACATGAGGCTGAAAAACTTCTGGACACCCACACCATACTATATAGCGGTAAGAACATATTTTGGCGACGAGGAATCAGCTGCAGGTGATATCCTCCTCAATATTTATAAATGGATGTGATAATGAGCAATGGAATATACAACAAAATCATTCACAACAACATTTTAGATAATGGATTGAGAGGAGTATACATCTGGGGATGGTGTAAATATAACACCATAGCAGAAAATAATATAGTGGGAAATAAAAAATACAATGCCCATTTTGTTATACCTGATCGCTCGTATAACAATACATGGAACGCCAACTACTGGGGGAACTGGCATATTCCTGTACCAAAACCAATTCTTGGTTTTATAATGGGTTTTGGTTTGCCTTGGCTATATTTTGATATGCATCCTGCAATGGAGCCATATGAAATCTTACAATGATACAGAGCCTTTCAATCATCTATCTTTTTATATTCGGAGTTAATAAAAATTATGGCACTGTTACAGGTTGCCCTTGATTTCATAAACCTTGAGAGGGCGATGAAGGTTGCGGAGGAGGCAATAGAGGGAGGGGCGGATATCATTGAGGCAGGCACACCTCTGATAAAAGCTGAGGGAATGAATGCCATTCGCATGCTTTCAAAATTTGGCAAGAAGGTTGTGGCGGATATGAAAACAATGGATGTTGGCGATGTGGAGACGGAGATGGCGGCCAAGGCTGGGGCTGATATCATAACCGTAATGGGTACGGCGGGAGATGAAACAATTATGGAAGCAATAGAATCGGCAAGGAGGTATGGGGCTGAGATTATGGTTGATTTGATGGAGTGCGATGATGTTGAAGCGAGAGCAAGGGCTGTTGAGGAGATGGGAGCCGATTATGTGTGCGTTCATGTCGCCATAGATACCCAGATGAAGGGAGAGAATCCCTTTGAAGAACTTAAGAAAGTTGCATCATCCGTTTCAATACCTGTTGCTGTGGCGGGAGGCATAAACGCAGAGGGAGCCAAAAAGGCAGTGGAAAATGGAGCGGATATTGTGATTGTGGGTGGAGCAATCATCAAGGCGGAGAATGCCATGGAGGCGACAAGGAAAATAAAGAGGGCAATGGAGGGCGAGAGAATTAAGGAAACAGCATTCAAAAAGTACAGAGAGGATGAGATAAGGGATGCATTTCTGAAGGTTTCCACATGCAATGTGGCTGATGCCATGCACAACAGAGGGGCCATGAGGAATATATTTCCTCTCAAAGAAGGTTACAAAATGGTGGGTAAAGCCATAACTGTTAAAACACTTGATGGAGACTGGGCGAAGGTTGTGGAGGCCATAAATATTGCTGGCAGGGAGAATGTCATAGTCATTGAAGAGCATGGAAGCAAGGCAATATGGGGGGAACTGGCAACTGAAAGTGCTGTTATGAAGGGCATAGCGGGCATTGTGGTAGATGGCTCTGTCAGGGACATTCATATCATAAAAAAGCATAATTTCCCTGTTTTTGCCAGGAGTTTTTATCCTGATGCTGGCGAACCCCTTGGCCATGGAGAGATAAATGTTGAGATAAAGTGCGGAGGCCAGGTTGTCAAACCCGGAGACTGGATTGTGGGGGATGATAACGGAGTGGTGGTGGTTCCAAAGGAAATCGCATTAAAGGTGGCAAATAGAGCCATAAATGTGATGGAGAGGGAGAACAGGATAAGAGAGGAGATAAGGAGGGGCAGAACACTGGCGGATGTTCTTGAATTAAAGAAATGGGAGAAGGTGGATTAGCTTGGATGAGCCGGATATCGAGTACATAAAGAAGGAAAAGATAGCAAAGAGGGAGTATCAGATAAATATATTCAAATCCGTTAAGGATTCCAACGCCCTTGTCATTCTTCCAACTGGCTTGGGAAAGACAATAATAGCCATATTTGTGATGGCATATAGGGTTAATAAAGGAAAGGTTATTTTTCTTGCTCCAACAAAGCCTCTGTGCGAGCAGCATTATGCAAGTATAAAGGAATTAACAACCATAGATGATGTATACATAATAACTGGAGAGAAGGCGAGAAAGGATAAAAGAAAGGAAATATATGAAAAGGCAAGGGTTATTGTTGCCACTCCTCAGACCGTGAAAAATGATATTGAGATAGTTCCATGGAATGATGTCTCCCTTGTAATTTTTGATGAGGTGCATAGATGTGTTGGAAACTATGCCTATGTTGAGATAGCAAGGGTGTGTAGGGAGAAAGGCATACAGATGCTTGGATTAACAGCCTCCCCTGGAAGCGAGTATTCCAAACTTAAGGAGGTGATAGAGCATCTTGCAGTGGAGAAAATAGAGGTGAGGACGGAGAAGGACAGGGATGTTATGCCATACATTCCTTACAGGAGGATGAAATGGCTACTCATTCCAATGCCCGAGGAGGTTAAGATTCTCTCAAAGAAGATTGATGTTATGCTCAGAGAAATGCTTCAGGAATTGAAGAAGGCAACGGGCATAAAAGCAAGCAGAATAACAAAGAAAATGCTCATAGAACTGCAGAAAAAATTGCAGGAGGGAAGCAGGACAGGAAGCTTCTACACCCTCATAAGCCTTGTTTCAGCCATGATAAAACTTTATCATTTAAAGGAGTTGCTCACAAGTCAGGGAGTAGAGGCTGCCAAGAACTATCTTGATAAACTTGAGGAAGACAAAAGCAGGGCGGCTGAAAGGATAAGAAAGCATGAGATGTTTGCAGAGATAAAGCGCAGGATAAGGGGAATGATTTATGAGAATCCAAAGATGGAAGTTGCGGAGAGAATACTCAGAAAGCATTTTTTGGAAAGAGAGGATGCAAGAGCCATAGTTTTTGCAGAGTACAGAGATACGATAGATGCGCTGGTGAAAAGATTCAATGAAATAGAGGGCATAAGAGCTGCGAAGTTCATTGGCCAGGCAGGAGGGCATGGAAAAGGCATGAGCCAGGATGAGCAGAAGCAGGTGATAAAGCTTTTCAAGGAAGGAAAATACAATGTTCTTGTTTCCACGAGCATAGGAGAGGAGGGAATAGATATTCCCGCAACCAGCCTTGTTTTATTCTATGAACCTGTTCCATCCGCCATCCGCCATATTCAGAGGAGGGGCAGGACGGCGAGAGGCGGCATGCCCGGCGAGGTTTATATTCTCATAGTTAAGGGCTCGAGAGATGAGGCATACTACTGGAGCAGCAGGAGGAAGGAGGCAAAGATGATGAAGCAGATCATGAGGCTGAAAGAAATGCTTGAAAGGGAGAGGATGAAGAAAGCAAAGATAAAGAAGGGGCAGGCCAAGCTTGATTACTTTGTTTAAATTGTTTTTCATCCATTGTTTTATGATGCACTCTCATTTATAAGGCCAAATAAATTGAGAATTGCTTGGTTTCCAGTTGTTCCAACTGCCGCAATTGCGGGAGAAGAAATATAGAAATTAAAAAATGGAATTGTTAAAGCAATAAAAAGTAGAAGAAGAGAATTTAAAGTTAATTAGGGAAAAGGTATTGAAAAAGTTGTTGTTCATGAGAATGAAAGATAAAATGAAAACAAGTAAATTTAAATAAGCGAAATCCATACTTAACATGATAAAATTTCATGGATGGGTTAGAAATACCCTGTGGAAGCTTTTTTCATCATTGTTTTACTGCTCATGATAATATCCATATTCTTTGGTTTGCATTTTTATTAACTTAACCATGCCCATTTAACAACTTATACAGATTGAAGTAGTGGTAAGCCTGCTGAGATGCCATTTTGTTTCCATGAGCAAAGCTCACGACCATGTCCCCATTCTCCGGGCATGCAACCCACATGTTCCATGCTCTGTTGAAACTCGTTCCTTCCGTCAGCCTTATCAGCATTTTGAGGACAAAATCTGTTTCTCCTCTGTAGGCTGCTTGCATAACTGACATTGTTGTATTTAAATCGAAACTTCCATAGTGTTTTTCTATAACATCGCTCATGGCTTTGTAGCTTCTCCATATCGGGAAGAATATCTCCTTTCCAGTTATGGCTCTTATCAGCCCTGCTATGCCTGAAGGATCATAATGCTCTCTCTGTGTTGCCGCTATGCCTGGCTCTATAAAAAAGTTGGTTCTTCTCACCGCATCTTTTATACTCCAGAATGGAGGCGTTGATTCCACGCTGTTGTTCCAGCTTCCCACATAGCTATGATTTCCAGTCACCTCCACCGCATATCCTTCCCTCGTCTTTCCATCCGATAGAATGAAGGTCCATCCCATGGTGAGATTTGTTGTGAGGTATTTTATTCCCTCTTTGGCATTCTCGGCATAATCAAGAACCTGCTGCACCCTGAAGAATGCGGGTATTCCATGGAATGTATAGTCATCGCTCCAGCTGAGATGCATTCCCACCGCTATGCCCTTCTCATTGATTCCTCCTCCCCCGTTTATGGAGCCTGCCACAGAAGGGATGAGAGATGCATATCCATTTTCAGGTTCTCTGACAATCAGGATGGCATTATCATGCATTTTTACACCAGTTACTGGATCAGCCATTGTCATTGGAAGGTCAAAACTTCTGAACTGATACAGCCTTCCATCCTTGCTTGCGTTTCCCCAGATGGCTATCCCAAAACATCCAACATCCCATGTCATTATTGCCATATATGCTGCAGCCACTTCATTGAAATCTATGCCAGCGCCATCAGCAATTCCATGCAATTCCTCCACATATTCCTTAGGCATGTATTTTGATGTTATGTTCCATATGCTCAGCAGCTCCTCCATTGATGTGTTGTTAAGATATGCATCCTGCAGTACGGCTCGCATATTCTCTCTCACCTCATCCCTAAGAAGAAAGCCATGCTGATAACCCATTTCATAGTTGCTTCCGCTGATATGGAGAATCTTTATTCCATCAATCTCCTCAATCCATCCCCCCTGCATTATCTTTGCAATGCTCTCATGCTCCTGCTCTTCATTTATACATGCATCCCGGTCATTTGCCACAGGCAGCATGACGAGCATTAACACAACTGCTATTGCCCATAACCTCATGGATTAAAGAATTATTTATATGGTATTAAATTTTTATTTAACTCTCGCCAATATTTTTATTCATATTTTCGTTTAACCTCATGGAATGGTTTGTTGAGGAACATGATGGAACCGCCTTCATGGTGAGATATGATAAAAAGCTGTATGAGGGGGGGAAAATGCAGAGAATAGAGATATACTCCACTTCCATGGGGAAGATGCTCGTCCTTGACGGAAAAATCCAGTTCACCGAGGCGGATGAATTCATATATCACGAAATGCTCGTTCATGTCCCCATGCTTCTCCATCCCAATCCCAGAAAAGTCCTCATCATAGGCGGCGGCGATGGCGGCGGCGTGAGAGAGGCGCTGAAGCATTCTCCTGATGAAATAACCATGGTGGAGATAGACAGGATGGTGGTTGAGAAATGCAGGGAGTACATTGGAATTGATGCTGGCGCCCTTGATGATGACAGGGTGAATGTGATATATGAGGATGGCATGAAGTTTGTGGAGGAGACTGAGGAGAGATATGATGTCCTCATAATAGATGGAACTGATCCAAATATGATAAGTCAGCCTCTGGAAACAGCGAGGTTTTTTGAGAGATGCCATGAGATATCTGATGTATTTTCCTCGCAAACGCAGTCTCCCTTCTTTCAGAAGGATTATTTCAGGGCGATAGTTAAAAATTCATCCCATATTTCAAGAAAGTTTTACATATCATACATGCCGAGCTATCCTTCTGGCATGTGGAGCTTTATGCTTTCATCCAGAATAGGTTATGAGGCAGATATTGAGAGAAGAATTGAGGAGAGGGGAATAAAAACAAGGCATTATAATGCATCCATACATCATGCATCATTTGCACTTCCAGAATGGATGAAGGAGATGCTGAATGAGGGCTGAGCTTCTATATTCAGATTCCATGGGTGTGCGCTCCATGGCAACATTTGTTTTTACTTCCTCCCATAACATTTTCATAGATGCATCAGCAGCTCTCGGACCGAGAAGATATGGATTACCTCCCCATACACTTGAAATAGAGGCGTTAGATGAGGCAAAGAAAAGGATAGCAGAGATGGCAGGGATGGCGGAATATCATATCATAACACACTATCACTATGACCATTATGATCCTCATGAAAATTTTTACATTGGAAAGAAAATATTTGCAAAGGACATAAATTCCATGATAAATCGCAGTCAGATGGAGAGAGGAGCTTTCTTTTACGAGCAGTTTAAGGATAAGGCAGAGATAATTTATGCAGATGGGATGGATTACGAAATTGATGGTGTTAAAATATCATTTTCTCCTCCATTTCCTCATGGTCCCAGAGGAACAAAGCTTGGATATGTTATAATGGTAACTATAGAGGAAAATGAAAAACTGCTTTTCTCCTCAGATGTTCAGGGTCCTGTGGATGAAGATGCAATGAAGTATATAATCGAGCAGGAGCCCGATATGATAATAATGGATGGTCCCCCATCATATTTTGTGGGATGGAAATTCTCACATGAAAATTTAAGAAAGGCTGAGCAGAATATGATAAAGATAATGGAAAAGCTGGATTGTACACTCATTCTGGACCATCATCTGCTAAGGGATTTGAATTACAGGGAAAGAATGCATGAACTCTATGCCATGTATGGAGATAGAATAATGACATTTGCAGAGTATAATGGCAGGGAAAATAACATGCTTGAGGCAATGAGAAAGGAGTTATGGCAGAAATACGAAATTTAGGTAATACTAAAAATTTTTATAATTGAATTCGATAACAGCTAAATGCTCGAAATAGAAAATTTGAAAGTAGTAGCAGAAGGAAAGGAAATACTGAAGGGGGTAAATCTGAAAATAAAGGAGGGAGAGGTGCATGCCATTTTCGGGCCCAATGGTTCAGGAAAATCCACCCTGCTTGCCGCCATTATGGGCCTGCCTTCCTATAAAATAACGGAGGGAAGGATAATCTTCAGAGGAAAGGATATAACCGGGCTACCAGTATGGGAGAGAGCCAAGCTTGGCATAGGTCTTGCCTTTCAGAGTCCTCCCGAAGTTAGTGTGAGGCTTGATAAGCTGCTTGAGAGAATAAAGAAAGGAGAGATAGAGAAATATGTTGACGCATTGAATATGAGAAATTATCTTGAAAGGAACATAAATGCCGGATTTTCAGGAGGAGAAAGGAAGAGGGGAGAGATTTTGCAACTCGCCGCTCAAAAGCCTGATTTAATGCTTCTTGACGAGCCCGAATCTGGAGTGGATATGGAGAACATATATGTGATATCAAAGGTGATAAATGAACTCCTTGAGAAGGAAAAGAGGATAAAGGAAAGGAAAAAGGCTGCGATAGTGATAACTCATACAGGTTACATACTTGATTTTGTATCCGCCAGCATAGCCCACATAATGATGGATGGGAAAATTGTTTGCAGCGGTCCTCCTGCAGATGTTATGAGGAACATAAAGAAAAATGGATATGAAAAGTGCGTGGAGTGCATGGAGGTGGAAGAATGAATTCATTAAAGCAGCTTGGACTTGATGAAAAATCTGCTGGAAAATTCATCATGGACAATGAGATTGTAACAGAGCTTAAGGTGGAGAATGAGGCAGTTGAGATACTTCCATCCTCTGAAGCCATTGAGAAATACGGAGAATACTACTTTAAGGCAATATCTCCCGATAAGGATAAGTACACAAAGATGGTTTCTGATGGCAGCGTCAATGGTTATTTCATAAGGGTTAAGGAAGGTCATACCATAGATTTGCCAATTCAGACAGCCTTTGTTATAACAGACGATGGACTGAAGCAGCTTCTTCACAATGTCATCGTTCTTGAGAAGAATGCCAGGTTGAACATACTTTCAGGATGTCTTGCCTCTGCATACAGGGATATGCATGTGAGCGTTACTGAATTCTACCTTGATGAGGGAAGTTATCTGACATACACAATGATTCACAACTGGGCGAGGGATACGGAGGTTTATCCAAGAACTGCTGCCATGCTGAAGAAAAATGCAACATTCATATCAAATTACATCTCTCTCACCAGAGCAAAGATGATTCAGTCCTCTCCCGTTGCATATCTGGATGAAAATGCCATTGCAAGATTCTATTCCATTCTTTATGCCAAAGATGGCTCAAAATTTGACATAGGCGGGATCGCGAAAATGAATGGAGAAGGTAGCAGAAGTGAGATAATAAGCAGGGTCATCTCTCAGGACTCAGATGTTGTCTCCAGAGGGCTGATAGAGGGCAATGCAAATCATTCAAAAGGACACATGGAATGCAGTGGCCTGCTTTTAGGAAGCGGAATTATCCATACCATTCCGGAACTCAAATCAAGTGTTGAGAATGTTGACCTCTCCCATGAAGCAGCCATAGGGAAGCTGGCTGAGGATGAACTTTATTATCTCATGGCGAGGGGAATAGTTGAGGACGAGGCAAAATCATTGCTCATAAGAGGCTTTCTGGATGTGGGAATAAAGGGCATTCCTCCCGCAATAAGAGAGCAGATAGACAGGGCAATAGATATCATGGCAGTTGCATCATTCTAAGGATATGGATTGAATGCAGGGTCACCATACAATGTGAACTCATGCAGGCAAACATATTTCTTATCCAGAACCCTCGTTTCCTCAATAGTCATTGCATCTCCTCCATTTTCAAGCGGGGGTGTCCACATGAATGTTGAGTTTGCATCCATGGGCAGATACTTGTTCTTGGCGTTCCTCAAAGCCATTCCAACTGTGCTATCATTTTCCAGCAAATCAAGAACGAAATTCTCTGCCAGCAGGCCGCCGAAATGCAGGGCAGGATATTTTCCATAGAGCATGAGATTCTTTGTGGCATTGAAGTAGCCATAGAAACCGAATCCCTTGAATATTAAGCCCGGCTCAAGATAGCCTGGGTCAGCAGTATAGCGTGTTGATGCCACCATGGCTGCTATGCCCGCATGTATGAATGCCTGGGTAAGGCAGTTTTGAGGGACAAGTCCCTCGATTTTTCCCACAATGCAGCTTTCAATGAAGGCAACACTGGGCTTGTATGGCATGTTGACAACATTCCTCACATCAAAGCTTCCTTTGCCTGAAAGCCCTGTTTTCAGCCCGAGTCCAAACTGATCAAAGTCGAGCATGTCTCCTGCTTCGAATAAATAATAGGTGCCATGATCAAAGGCAAATATGTAGTTGCTTTCAAGCTGATATTCTCCTCCAGGCCTGTGAAGAATCACACCTTCTCTCTGAGCATCGAGCCTGTAAGCACTCTTTACATTCATTCCATTCTTCTCAAAGTCATGTGATATGCGCATGTTTATGAACTTGCTCTCTCCAGTGAAAAATTTTGTCGGTTCATCTCTGACGGGGCCAAATCCTATGACGCTTTTAAGTCTGTTAACGAGGGGCGTGATAATCGGAATCTTCTGGAATTCTATGCCTGTTCCTGTTTGCACGGTTGCATTGTTCTTCCATGAGCCGAATTGTGAAATGATGTCATCATAAAATGCTGTTCTTGCAATCAATGCAGAGCAGTCTTCTGCATCGTAACCAGTTACCCTTCCAACAGCATTTTCCATGGTTGGATAGTAGGTATGAGTATCATTCTCCATATCATTTAAGTCCGGGTCAATATCTCCATATATGAAATCACTTGACACTCCCTGCCCGCTTAGATAATCGCTGTCAGGATTGTGGTAGTAGAACATGGGCACCATTGTTGCATCTCCCATTATTGCAATGTAAATCGGATTCTGTGAATAGTGTTCCCAGAGCTCATCTTCATCCTTTATTCCTGAAATTTTGGATAAAAGGTTGTTGAGCATGTCATGTATTTTCAGAACATGTTCATTGCATGGTTCGACAAGATATTCATTTTTGACTGGGTAAGCCACGCCAGCAATGCCAACGCTTTCATTTCCAGCAAATGAAAAATCATGGGCAAAGACAATGCCGCGGTGATATGCTGCCAGATATGGAGCAAGGCTGGAGAGATTATGCATGAGGGAATAGCATGTGTCATCTATCTTTTCCACGGTTATGTGAAGATGATATCTTCCCTTTGCCTTTATTATCCACACTCCCATCACATCCACTCTGTATTTTCCTGGCTTGTTGAAGACCGCTGTTTCAAAATGAAGTCTATCCTTTGTAATTATTCCATTCTCCACCTCTGGTATGCCCGCAGCCGTGGAGGTGTAAACAAATGTTATGTTGTCTGGAGTGGTAACATGCATGAAAAGCCTGTCTCCCCACTTCTCTACATCTTCACTATCTTCATTTATCAAATCAATTTTCACTCTTGCATTTCTGAAGTCGGGGGGAATGGTAAATGTGTGGCTCACAGAATAATTCATGCCTGACAGGAGTATATGAAGTCCATGAAGTGTGCTTCCTGAATTTACATAGCCAGTGTAATCATAACTTATGGAATCAAGAACCCTTGCCCTCTTGATATCCTTTGGATTCGTCATCACAATGTAGCCAACTTTTCCATAGTTGCTTTTCAGGTATTCAAGCACATACTGCATCGCTTCCTCCTCATCTCCAAAGTTTATGTTTTTGTAGCCATTCACCTCAACATTTCCTGCAGAGTAAATCTCATTCACACCAAGGCTTGTGAGAGCATTTTCTATTTCATCCGTTGAATTTGCAATGAAAATGGGCATGTTCATGTAACTTGCGAGAGAGGCAAGAGAGACGGCAATTCTATAGCCGTTGTAATCATTTTCCACAATCATTGCCCTGCTGCTTTTCTGCCATACCTGCAATGCCAGATTCACGCTCTCCTGAGTTATGTCATTTCCATCAATTACAATCGCATTCTCCATGGGATACATATGCTCAAATCTTGTTATGGCTGAGGAGGTATTTTCAATGTTCTTCACGAGCAATGGCTCTGCATGCATGGCGATGCCTTCATAATAAATTGCCACAGGTAAACCAATTATTGCATTGAATGGATTTTCCTTTGATGCTATTACAGGAAATGCATTGCTTCTCTCCACCACATTAACAGACTTTTCCTCATGATTTCCTATTGCTATCGGAAGCAGAATAAAAGCCAAGGCAATAACTGCAAACTTTTTCCATTTCATGCATGTAAATTGCAAAGGCAATAAAATTTTATTGCTCATCCCATCTTGATTCCAGAACTTCCCTTATGGCTCTTGCCTTCATTTTTCCTATTCCATCCACCTGCTGTAGTTCCTCCATACTTGCTGTCATGATATTCTCAACGCTACCAAAATGGCGAAGCAATCTTTTTGCCAGTATGGCGGAGATGTATGGAAGCCCTTCCACTACGAATTGCTGCCTCTGCCTCAAATCCATTTTTGGTTTATCTCCTCTCAGAGCCACCTCCTTTTTCTTTCTGAATTGCTCTCTTGACGCCATGGCATACAGGAGCATGGCTGTTTCCTCAGCATCCCTTGTTCTTATCACAGGAATTTCATAGTCTGTTACCATGGCTGCTATTGCCCCATAAACCGCTCTCCTGTCAACATTTCTGGTGAACAGCCCTTCCTCCTCTATCACAAGAACCGGCTTTTCATAAGCTTCCTTTAAACGCTTCAACTGCTCAAATATCCTGCTCCTTATCACCGAATCCACAAAATCCCTTGCGTTCTTTCTCTCCACGGCAACACTGCTGCTCAGGATATAATCTCCAACAGGGATCTGCTTCACCTCAAGCTCTGCCATTTCAGCCAGCATGTCAGGAACAAATGAGTGCATTTCTCTTGCATCCACGATTATGTAAGGCTTGAGCATGGCATATAAAAACTTAAAAGCATAAAAAGCATTAGGTTGCAATGGAAGGCATGAAATATTCAACTGTAACAGAGATAGCGGGTCCCCTGATGATTGTTGAGGGAGTTGAGAATGTTGGATATGGGGAGATTGTTGAAATCACAACGCCAGAAGGGAAGCCAAGACTGGGACAGGTGCTTGAGGCTGCAGAGGGAAAGGCTGTAATCCAGGTCTTTGAGGGAACAAGAGGTCTTGATACCAATGTTACGAGTGTTGTATTCACGGGAAAAGCAATGGAGATTGGTGTCTCCCCAGACATGCTCGGGCGCGTATTTGACGGCATGGCACGCCCCATAGATGGAGCACCTGAGCCAATACCGGATGATGTGAGAAATGTTAATGGATATCCAATAAATCCATCCGCGAGGGAATATCCCCGCGACCCGATTCAGACTGGCATATCCACCATAGATGGAATGAATACTCTTGTAAGAGGGCAAAAGCTGCCCATATTCAGCGGCGCCGGCCTGCCTCACAATGAGCTTGCTGCCCAGATAGCCAGGCAGGCTGCTGTCAGAGGCCAGGAGGAGTTTGCCGTCATATTTGCTGCCATGGGCATTACTTCCGAAGAGGCCAACTTTTTCATGAGGGATTTTGAGGAAACCGGGGCAATAGAGAGGAGCATTCTTTTCCTGAATCTTGCCGATGACCCTGTTATTGAGCGTCTCATAACGCCCAAGGTTGCTCTCACCACTGCTGAATATCTTGCCTTTGACAGGGGCATGCATGTTCTTGTTATCCTCACAGATATGACAAATTATGCTGAGGCGCTCAGAGAAATATCTGCAGCCCGTGAGGAGGTGCCGGGAAGGAGAGGTTATCCCGGTTACATGTACACAGACCTTGCCCAGATATATGAAAGGGCGGGCAGAATAGAAGGGAAGGAAGGGAGCATAACCCAGATACCCATACTCACCATGCCCGATGATGACATAACCCATCCAATTCCTGATCTGACAGGCTACATTACAGAGGGCCAGATTGTTTTATCGAGAGAGCTTCATAATAAGGGCATATATCCACCAATAGCCGTGCTTCCATCTCTTTCCAGGCTCATGGCGGAGGGCATAGGAAAGGGAAGGACCAGAGAAGACCACCACCAGCTTTCAAATCAGCTGTATGCTGCCTATGCTGAAGGCTGCGATTTACGTGACCTTGTTGCTGTGGTCGGTGAAGAAGCTTTGACTGAGAGGGATAGAAAATATCTCCAGTTTGCAGATGAGTTTGAGGATAAATTTGTGAGGCAGGGAAGAGATGAGAACAGGACATTTGAGGACACATTCAACATAGGCTGGGAGCTGCTCTCAATACTTCCGAAAGGAGAGTTAAAGAAGATAGACGAGAAGTATATAGAGATGTACTACAGGGGAGAGAATGGCAAAGGAAATACTTGAGGGAGTTAATCCCACAAGGATGGAGTTACTCCAGATAAGGAAAAGGAAGGCTCTCGCCGTCAAAGGACATGAGTTACTCTCCCAAAAAAGAGATGCCCTCGTGAGCAGTTTCTTCGAGATAATAAAGGAAAGAAAGAGGAAGAGAGAGGAAATGGAAAAGCTGCTGGAAGAGGCGTTCAAAAGCATAATAAAGGCCGAGATGACAATGGGAGAGGAGAGCGTAAGCAGGATGGCATCATCATGGCAGGGAAAGGCGGAGATTGAGGCAAGGAAGAAGAACATTATGGGAGTTGTCATAACAGAATTTGAGTTGAAGGAGATGAAAAAGCCATCATATGGTATGCTCACAACAAACTCATACTTTGATGATGCTGTTCATAAAAGCATGGAGTTAATGAAAAGAATTGTGGAAGTCGCCAACATAGAGGGAAGCATACAGAAAATGGGAAAGGAGATAGAAAAAACGAAGAGACGAGTAAACGCTCTGGAGCATATTTTCATACCGAGAATAAAGAACACCATAACATATATAGAGAGGCAGCTTGAGGAAAGGGAGAGAGAGGATTTCTTCAGAAGGAAGAGGATGAAAACACTGCTGGCAAAACATGAAGATTGAAGATGACCCTGTAATAGGAAGATTTTTTGATACACCTGAAAAGAAGGCAAGATGGCTGAGGAGAATAACCATAGCATATATTCTTTGGATAGCGTTTATGATAGCTGGTGTGGCGATAATTTTACTCCATGGCCTAATCTGAAAAATATCGAAGGATTTAAATTCTTATAAGATATATAGGAGAGGAGGAGGATAAGATGGTATATAAATATAAAAGCAAAAAGGGAAAGAAGGAGTACACCCTTTACACCAGAGATGTAAAGTTGAAGGGTGGCAAAGTACAGACAATATATTTCTTCAGCGCAAGAAAGCCGAAGAGCGGTAAGCCTGCTGACATGCCAAAGGGTTACACAGTTGTTGAGAACCCAAGAACAGGATTACCTTTCCTGAAGAAAAAGAAGTAAATCTCTTCCCTTCTTTTTTATTTATTTGCCAGCAGACTTTCCAGAGCGCTCATTATGTTCCATATTGCTGTTCTCCCGTGAATTGGAACATTTGGATCGTTGACGAGTTCATCAAGAATTGAAATTGCGGATGCAACCCTCACATCAAGAGATTCTGCATCATTCATAAGCACCTCCTTTGCCTCCTTTGCCCCTCTTCTTATATTTCTTGGAACTGAAATGTCATCTGCAAGCTCCTGCAACATCATGCCCACTTTCTCAATATCTTCTGCCTGTGTCATATTCTCACCATTTAAAAGCCGTGTTAGTAATGCATTTTAAGTAAAAAAATTTTGTGGATGAATTAAAATGGAAAAAGTGTGATGATGGGTGTCTCCCATTTTGTATAGCTCATCTTATTCATGTGGAAGATTGGAAACTCATTGGATATTATATTGATTATGTGAGCAGCAGCAAGAACTCATCTTTCCCTCACCTTTTTTACAACCTCCTTCATCCATTGAGGCAGGTCATCAGGGAAGCGGGCTGAGATGATATTTCCATCCACGGCAACTCCGTCAATGAACTCTCCTCCTGCAGCAATGACATCATCCTTTATTCCATACCAGCATGCTATTTTTCTTCCCTTTACTCCATTTGCGGATATTAAAACCTGTGCCCCATGGCATATTATTGCAATTGGCTTTCCTTCCTTCAAAAAATGCTTTGTTATCTCAACAGCTCTCTCCTTCAGCCTCACCCTCTCCGGCGACTTTCCTCCAGGGATGACGAGAATGCTGTAATCAGATGGCTCAACCTCCTCATATCTCATATCCGTTTTTATCTCATAACCTCTCTTTCCCCTTATTCTTTCCTGTGAGGATGCTATTTTCACTTCCATGCCCTCCTCCTTCAGCCTGTAGTAGGGATAGAACAGTTCCAAATCCTCAAAATCATTTTCCGCAAGTATCAGCGCCTTCATGAAATTTCATGAAAACTAAATTTTTAAATTTTTAGGTTACCTTTTAAATCCCTGTGCATTCTTTAAATGGATGCCCATATTTGTCATTCAGAAGCATTATGCAAGACGAACCCATTACGACCTTCGCTTAGAAATGAACGGAGTGCTGAAAAGCTGGGCAATCCCCAAGGAGCCGCCCACCAAGCCGGGCATAAAGAGGCTTGCCATAGAAATGGAGGACCATGAACTCTCCTATGCCGATTTTGAGGGAGTTATACCTGAAGGAATGTATGGAGCTGGCAAGGTGGAGATGTGGGACAGAGGAGAGTATGAGATGGATGAAAAGGAGGATGGAGAGTTAGCTTTCTTTCTTCGTGGAAAGAAATTGAATGGGAGATACTGCCTTGTAAGATTTGAGAAGGATAAGTGGTTTTTCTTCAGGTGTTAAAATGCATGAGCAGGAGATACTTAAAAGGTTAAGGAAGGCATATCCTGATGTTAAGGGAACAGCCTTAAGGCATTCAAACCCTCTTGAGCTTCTCATCGCCACAATTTTATCTGCCCAAACAACAGATAAGAGGGTGAATATGGTTACTGAGAAGCTATTCAAAAAGTACACCACAGCCAGAGATTATGCCAATGCAGATATAGAGGAGCTCATGGAAATGATAAAGAGTGTTAATTTTTACAGAAATAAGGCGAGATACATAAAGGAGTGCTGCAGAATCATTGATGAGGAATATGGGGGCCAGGTGCCGGATAGCATGGAGGAGTTAATCAAATTACCAGGAGTGAGCAGAAAGACCGCAAATGTGGTGTTATCCAATGCATTCGGAAAGGCTGAGGGAGTGGTTGTTGACACACATGTGATCCGCCTTTCCCATCGCCTTGGATTGAGCAATGAAAAGGACAGAAATAAAATTGAGAAGGATTTGATGAAAAAATATGATAGAAAGGACTGGTTCGATATATCCAATCTCCTCATAGCTCATGGAAGGAGGGTATGCAGGGCAAGAAATCCGGATTGCGAGAGATGTGTGCTGAAGGATATATGTCCATATTACAAAAATGAGAGAAATTCTTGAGGCAAAAGCGGATGAGGTGGCAATACTCATCGAAAGAAGGAACAGATTTCTTGCAGCCATTGAGTTGAATGGAAGAGTTGAATACGCCCATGTTCATGACTCTGGAAGGCTGGAAGACATACTATATCCAGGGAATAAAGTCCTCATAAGAAGAGCAGCAAATGAAAAAAGAAAAACGAGATGGGACATTATTGCAGGCTGGACAGGTTACTGGACACTTGCAAACTCCTCTCTCCATAATTCCATAGCGGAGGAAATAATAAAAAGGAAATTTCGCGGCTATGACATCTATCCAGAAAAAAAGCACGGAAATAGCAGAATCGATTTTCTTCTGAAAGGCAGAGATGAAATATGGCTGGAAGTTAAGGGATGTACGATGCTTTATGGAAGAGCTGCCACCTTCCCGGATGCGCCCACTGAAAGGGGAAGGAGGCATGTGGAGGAGCTCATAAAAATAAGGCGTAGCAATAGCAGGGCAGGCATTCTCTTTTTAGTCTTCAGAAAGGAGGCAGAGTGCTTCACTCCAAATGAGAAAGTTGACAGAGAATTTTCAAGGCTGTTCAAAGTTGCTATGGAAAGTGGAGTTGAATTTTATGCAGAAAAGATAATCTATGATGGAAAGAAAATTTACTGGGATGGCAAAGTGGAGAGATGTTAATACACAATAACATTTATTATGAATTTTTTCCTCCCAACAATTTTCTTCATCTCCTTAACAATTAATTCGTTTTCCACATCCTCTATCTTCTTTGTTTTTTCATGAACTATGTTTATGTGCTCCTTCATATTCATCTCTATTCTCGTCTCTCCTGCGCAATCAAATGTTCTCAGGAAACCTTCCTTTTCAAGCATGATTATGGTTGTGTAAAGGGTGGAGAAACTCATTATTTTCATTTTTCTTCTCAAATTCCTGTAAATCTGATTTATGGAGGGATGCCTTTCATAATGCCTGCACAGCTCCTTTATTATCTCAACTCTCTGAGGAGTTACTCTGTGTCCTCTCTCTCTGAGCTTCTCCAGAATATCGCATTTTATCATATATGGAATAATTTCTATTATATATTAACTTTTTTATAAAAATCATTTTTTGTTAGAAATTATTAAATATTACTTCACATTCTATTTTCATGGCCAGTAAAGCACCTGAATTCTGCCTTCCTTCAGCAGATGGAAAGGAAATATGCCTTGGAGATTTTCGAGGAAAATGGGTTGTTCTTTACTTCTATCCTAAGGATAACACATCGGGATGCACCACGGAGGCAAAGGATTTTACAGCTCACATCGATGAATTTGAAAAATTGAATGCTATAGTTATTGGCATAAGCGCAGACAGCCCGGAAAGCCACAGAAAATTTATGGAAAAGCATGGATTGAAGATCCTGCTGTTAAGTGATGAGAGCAAAGATGTCATGAAGAAGTATGGGGTATGGCAGCTCAAAAAGATGTATGGAAGGGAATATTATGGTGTGGTGAGAAGCACATTTCTTATTGATGAGAATGGAAACATAGTTCACGAATGGAGGAAGGTTAAGGTGAGAGGCCATGTGGAAGATGTGTTAAAAAAATTAAAGGAGGTAAAAAATGGGAAATAAAGGAAGGGAAATAGTTGGAATGGATGTTGAGCAAGTTATAGAAATGCTTAACAGAGCATTTGCAGATGAATGGCTTGCGTACTATCAGTACTGGATTGGAGCCAAGGTTGTTAGAGGACCAATGAAAGAAGCAGTTATGGCTGAGCTGCTCCAGCATGCTGGAGATGAATTAAGACATGCTGAGATGGTGGCTACAAGGATAATACAGCTTGGTGGTGTGCCAGTTCTTGATCCGAAAGAATGGTATGAGAAAACAAATTGTGGATACGACAGGCCATCAAATGCATATGTTAAGGAGATACTCAGGCAGAATGTTAAGGGAGAGAGGTGTGCGATAGAGGTGTACAGCAAAATTGCGGAGATGGTTAGAGATAAGGATTTTGTTACATACAACATGGTTGTGCAGATTCTCCAGGATGAAGTGGAGCATGAAGATGATTTGCAATCATTGCTTGAGGATTTTGAGGAGTGGGAGAAAAAATGAAGCAGATGACGGAGAGGGCATCGAAGGATGCCTTCGCAGGAGAGAGCATGGCACACATGAAGTATCTCATATATTCTGAGATCGCAGAGAAGGAGGGTTACAGAAATGCTGCCAGACTTTTCAGGGCAATAGCATATGCAGAGTTTGTTCATGCAAAGAATCACGCCAAAAATCTGGGAATCATTGGAAGTACGACAGAAAATCTTTCCTCCTCCATTGAGGGAGAAACCTTTGAGGTGGAGGAAATGTATCCGGTTTATCTTGAAACAGCCAGATTGCAGGATGAAAGGCAGGCTGAAAAAGCATTTCATTTTGCCATGGAGGCTGAAAAGATACATGCTGACATGTACAGAGAGGCAAAGGATAAAGTTGATGGTGGGGAGGATATTGAAACAGAAGAAATATACATATGCCCTATATGCGGCTACACGCATGCTGGTGCGGTGGATACATGCCCGGTGTGCGGTTATAAGGGAGAATTCAAGACCTTTTGATGGACATGAAGCTTATAATTGATGTCAGGACAAGGGAAGAATTCATAAAGAAACATGTGAAGGGAGCATTGAATATGCCTCTCCACGACATTCATTTTTACATTCCATTTCTCTCCAGTCCTGAAATTGAGGAAATAAAACTCTACTGCGATACCGGAAATAGGGCAGGTATGGCAAAAGAAATTCTGCAGGAAAATTCAGTTGAGGCAGAGGTGATAGGGCCTGAGAGGCTTACAGATTATGAAATGGAAGAAAGCAGCATTGTATGTGCCATCAACTTTGTCTCTGCTAAGAATGGGTTTGAGGAAAAATTTGAAAGCATGGCTGGAGAGCTGTGCAATAAGACAAATAAAATGCCAGGATTTCTTGGAGCAAGGTTGCTCAAAGTGGATGGAATCTCTGCTCGTGGAAGTTTTCTATCGGGAGATATGAAGAATGAGAAAATATTGCCAACAAAATACATCATGCTCACATACTGGAGGAGCAAGGAGGAGCATAAGGCATCCCATGAAAGTGAGCTTTTCAGGGAATCATTTGAAAAAATGATTCCATCTCTTGCCAGCATGCCATATGAGAAGTTTTATGAAGTAGTTAAATAGTGAGGGGTTGTGAGAACATGAGTGAATTGTTAGGAAAGAAGGAAAGATTGAAAGATGCTTTGAGAAGACTTCATG
>JAGGXW010000018.1 GCA_021162815.1 Thermoplasmata archaeon
ACATATTCCCAGAATTTCATGGATGAAATTTCATTGGCAGAGTAACCGGTTATGGAGAGGGCTGTTTCATTTGCATAAACAAAGTGGTCATTTTGATAAATAAGAATTCCAACAGGTGAACACTCCATTACCCGTTGCAGAAGAGTTTCCTTTTCGATCTTTTCAGTCATATCTCTTGCTATTCCAAGATAATATCTTTTCTCTTCCATCTGTATTGGGGAAACTGTTATTTCTATAATATGCTTCTTTTTATTCTTCCTTCCCTCCAATTCCACTAAGAAAGGAGATACTTTATGCCCCTTTTTCAGCAGATTAATTTTGGATAAGAAAAGAGATGCATGTTTTTCTGGAAGGATTTCGCTCATCTTTTTTCCGATTATTTCTTCCTTTCTCATTTCCATTATTTTTCCTGCGGTCGAATTTATATCCAGGATATTAAATTCATCATCAAATATTACGAGAGCATTTGGACTTTTCTCAAATATATACATGTATCTTGTTTCCATCTCCTCTGCAAGCTGCATTATATTCAAAATCTCCTCAACATTCTTCATGTAATGAATTATTTTTTCTATCTTTCCATTTCTATCGTATACAGGAAATACAGATATTACAAATCTCTTGTTAACTGCCTCAACATCCATGGTTGTGGATGTAGGTTTATTTGAAGAAAGCAACTGCAGTAAAGGGCAATCTTCAGGAGCTTTATTTTTAAAATGAAATATTTTGTAACATTTTTTATTTATCAATTCCTCCTTTCTTTTTCCAACAAGCCTGGCGGCGGCGGAATTTGCATCTATTATGTCTTGGGATGGTGTAAGAATTATGACTGGCTCGCCAATTGATTCAAACATGTTTATCCAGTCTCTCTCGGCTCTTTCAAGTTTTTCAACAATTTCCTTTAGTTTAGTCACATCAATTACAAGCCCCTCGTAATATTCCTTTCCATCTTCCTTCACAAGAACCGCAAATTCCTTCACATAAACATTTTTTCCATTCTTTGTTACCCATGTAGAATATCCTTTGTAAAAACCTTTTTCACTTATCTTCTTTATAAAATCTTCTCTTCCCCTGCCGCCTGCGTACCATTTTGGATTGTTCAAATCCCTCTTCTTCAGTTCTTCAACATCTTCATATCCAAGCAGTTCTGCAAGATATTTATTTGCCAGAATTATTTTACCATCCTTTGTTGTTTTGTATACTCCAATATCTGCGTTTTCGAATAATCTTCTATAAACCCTGTTTCTTTCTTCTATATGTTTCTTTAAATTCTGTGATTCTATGAAGAAGGATATATCTTCAGATATCTCTTCAATTAGTCCTCTTTCCTCCTCCTCAAACTTTTTCTTTGATATGCATATTTTCCCATTCAGAAAGGGTAATACAAGTAACTCCACTTCATTCCATTTATGCAACCCTTCATCAATATTCTTTATAATTTTATTAAGTTCAATATCCCCATATATTTTATCTCCATAAATTATGCATATTCTCTCATATTCTGCCATCTGTTTGAGCATTTTATAAACATCCTTTAGGAACTCCTCAATGTCATTGCTTCGGGCTATGAGTTGATTGATATTTCTTATTATCCTGAGAAGTCTGTTCATATAGTCAATTTTTGCCTGATAACTCTTGATATCTGTTATATCTATCATTATTGCAGAAGAGAAAAGAAGTTTCCCTCTGGAATCCTTAAATGGTATCACTATCATCAATACAGGAATGATACTTCCGTCCTTTCTCTTTCTGAGAGTTTCATATCTTGCCCTGCCTTTCGCAACAGCCTCTTCAAACTGTTTTTTCTGCTCCTCTTTATCAACAGCAAAAATTGAGAAATTTCTGCCAGTTATCTCCTCCCTTTTCCATCCGAATATCCGTTCAACAGCATTATTTGCATAGATTATGATTCCATTTTCATCAACGCTAACGACAGCTTCGGGAGAATTCTCAACTATGGATACAAGCAGAGCTTCCTTTTTCTTTCTTTCCTCTGATTCTATGGCCTTTTTTAACCTTACACCAAGATTGATAAGATGCTTCTCAGTTTTTATCACATAGTCGTCCATTCCCATCTTGAGGGCTTCAACTGCTATTTCTTCTGTTCCTGTTCCGGTGAGCATTATCACAGGAACAAATGGATTTCTTTTTCTCACCTCTCTGAAAACATCTATTCCATTTGTCCACTTGAGCCAGTAGTCTGTTATAACCGCATCAAACTCTTTCTCTATTTCCTCGTAAAATCTCTTCTTTGAATAAATTTCAACAAAATCCGCATCAGGCATGCTTTTTTTTATATAGTACATGGCAAGACGCCTGTCATCTGGTTCATCGTCAATAAGCAAAATTTTCATAAGCGTATAATAATTCGAAAAGTTTATATAAAATTTTTTAAAATAATGTGGTGCTGTTAACTTTAGCATTGCAGCACCTCCTGCAATGCTAAAACAAAACGTTCATACTCATTGTCTATCTTTATTCCTCTAGAATAAAAAACAGGAG
>JAGGXW010000021.1 GCA_021162815.1 Thermoplasmata archaeon
TAGTAGTAGTTGTGGGAATGTTTTTGTGGTGGGGGTTTATATTCTTCGGTTTATTTATATTTGCTATGTTCTAGCTTATACAAAACTCCTAATGCGCAGAGTTTTTTTAAATATCTATCAAGAATATAATCTGGCAGATCTGTAAATCTTTTAAGAGCAGAAAAAGATAGAGCTGGATATTCTTCCCCTTTTACTTTTTCTATTCCTTGGCTTTCCAGATATTTGATTTTGCTTTTTTCACTAATAATATTGTTGTTTTCGATATATATTATTTCATCTTTTGCAAGTTTAAATGCCCATAATATTTTTCTAGTTTTATAAGAGTAAGGAGGCTTTTCTATCAAATCCTGTAAGGAGGCTTTACTTAAAATACCATCTTCTTTATTCGTTTCATACCACTTAATTGCTCGTCTTCTTTTTGCTTCATTTCTACATTCTACTGAACAATATTTTTGCCATGTTCTAGTTGGCTTAAATATTTTTCCGCAGATTTCGCATTTGCGGGCTTCAATAGTTTTTTTCTTCATATTAATGTTATAAATGATATATGCAAGTATTATTTAAATATTGCTTTCATTTTGTTTCAATATGAAAAAGCAATTACCCGTATATTTAACGGATAAACAAATAGAGCAGCTAAAAAAGGAGAGTAAAAGGCTTGGTTCATCTATGGGTTCCATCATTAGACAGGCAATAATGGAATATTTTTCTAAAAGAGGAGGTAAACCATGAATAAGGAGGAAGCAATGAATAGGATCATGCAGCTTTTGCACGAAATAAATGAAGTCATAAGCAGAGAAAAAAGGAAAAAGGGTGAAAAAATGCTACCATATTTACAACAAAATAGGATATTTAAACCCATTCCGAAGATTTTAAATTTCATCGAGGAGAGGGCAAAAAAGGAAAGCTGCCCTTACTTTACAGCAAAGCAGCTTCTAAATGAATATAAATCTACCTTCCCGGATGAGGAGATCCATATCAGCTGGATTGCTCTTGCTATCTCCATATTGCATAAAGAAGGAAAAATTCAGAAATGGAATAGCAAGACATGGAAATGGATTGCTAATGGAGGAAAAAATGAGTGAGCAGGATTTCGAATGTCTAAAATGCGGGCACAAAGTAAAACTGGATTATCCTGGAACGGAGATTTATGGGAGGTGTGAATCATGCGGTAGAAACACCATCTTTCGAAAGGTGAATATCGAATATGATAAAGCTAACTATATTCAGGATGGCAAGTTTATTCATCGCTTGCTGGCTGAAGATATAATGAAGAGGCATCATTTTGTTACATTCGAGGATACAGATGAAATTTTCATCTACAAAGATGGTATATACGAAGAGGGTGGGGAAGCTTTTATTAAATCGATATGCGAAGATGTACTAAAAGAAGATGCCAATACACACAGAGTAGCAGAGGTTATTAATCACATCCGAAGAAGCACATATAAGAATAGAAGGGAGATTGCAGCTAACAACCCAAACCTACTATGCGTTAGAAATGGCATCCTCGACTTAAGTGAAATATGGGATGGTAAGATTAAATTGTTGCCTCATACTCCTGATATGGTATTTTTGAAAAAATTACCGGTGGAATATAATCCAGATACTGACTGCCCAAAGATAAAGAACTTCATTCGTCAGATTGTTAGAAAGGAGGACGTCGCCATAATCCAAGAGATGGTGGGATATTGTCTTTGGAAAAGATATGACATTGATAAAGCTTTCCTTCTGATAGGAGAGGGAGCAAACGGCAAAAGCACATTGTTAGAGTTGATTATCGGGCTACTTGGCAAGCAAAACGTTTCATCTATTGCATTGCAAGAGCTGGAAAATAACCGATTTGCAAAGGCAGAATTGTATGGGAAGCTTGCCAACATCTATGCTGACCTGCCTGATAAGGCTTTAACCCATACTGGAATTTTTAAAATGCTGACAGGAGGAGATTTAATTTCTGCAGAAAGGAAATTCAAAGGGCATATAAAGTTTGTAAATTATGCAAAGTTGATATTCTCTTGCAATAAAATACCCGAAGCACGAGAGGATACAAGCGCATTTTATCGCAGATGGATCATCATAAACTTTCCATACAAATTCGAGGGCAAAGATGTGGACCCTCACATCTTGGAAAAAATTGCCACATCTGATGAGTTAAGTGGCTTTCTTAACTGGGCGTTGGAAGGTTTGAGCAGGCTGCTGAAAAATGGGAGATTTAGTCACTCAAAGACTACAGAGGAAATGCGAGAGGAATACATTATGGCTTCGAATCCTGTCTTGGCTTTCGTTGAAAAGTGCATTGAGCCTGATGCTGAAGCATGGATAGAAAAAGATGAGCTATATCTCGCATTCTGTAACTTCTGTAAAGATGTCGGATTGCCCATAAAGGCAAAGAATGTCTTTGCGAGAGAGCTGCCAATGTATGTTAATGTTTCTGTTGAAAGAAAGACAACAGAGGATGGAAGGGCTCGTGTATGGAGTGGAATAAAACTCAATAATGAGGGCTATAAGTATTTAAATGGACAGGATGTCCAAGATGTCCAGGATATTCTATATTTTAACTATAATCATGACAATAATAATGATAATAAAATAAGAAAAAACTTGGACATCCTGGACAACCTGGACAATCCAGCCTCAAAAAAATCTAATCCTGAGGGGGATGAAAATGAAGCAAGAGGAAGTATTTAAGGCAATAAATGAGTTTTCGAATACATTAGGAAAGCTCCAAGAAGCTGCCTATTTTGTTTTTGCTGATCCATTAGAAGATGAAGAAATTGAAAAATTAAGATTGCAGTATACAAAGACATTTTACAGGATGCTGGGGCAATATGCAAATGGAAAAATGAGCAAAGTTATGATAATAAATCATATCAAAGAATATCTTGAGAGTTTAGAGAAAATTTTGGAAAATGACTTCCTAGAGGGATGAAATGAAAAAAGAGCT
Organism: Thermoplasmata archaeon; assembly: GCA_021162815.1. GTDB lineage: Archaea > Thermoplasmatota > E2 > UBA202 > JdFR-43 > JAGGXW01. The sequence goes on from JAGGXW010000021.1 coordinate 2,945, forward strand.
TCCAATCGTGTTAAAATATAAGGGATGGATAATAAAGAAAGATGCTTATGGTTACATTTTGCATCATGTAAATGATAAGAAGATGAGGAATGCGGTATATCCTGGCAGTTTATCATCTGCATTGAAACTGCTATATGAAAAAATATTGCTTGGTAAAATGAATGGCAATTATGATGGCAGTTTGACAGCATTGAGAAAAGCGATTGATGAAACTAATGCAGAATTTGAGGAGTTACTAAAGCCAAAAGCAATAGCACAAATGCGGAGGATTGAGGAGGATGAGCGAAAAACAAGCTGTTAATGTTATTGCACCTATGGGCATAACAAAAAGGGGAAAATGAAGGCAATAATCTACGCAAGAGTTAGCACGGAAGAGCAAGAAGAAAAAGGATATAGCCTTGATGCTCAAGTGGATGCATGTAAAAAATATTGTGAGATGAAAGGATGGGAAGTTGTTAAAATTTACAAAGAAGTTGGATCCGCATGGGATTCTATGGAAAAAAGAGGAAAATTCATGAAAGCTGTAGACCTTGTGGAAATGGGAATAGCAGATATAATAGTTGCCTGGAAGCTTGATAGAATTTTGAGATTGACAGAAGATTTAATAAAACTGAAGAAAAGAATAGGATATAAATTCGTGTCAGTAACCGAAAACTTAGATGGATCTACAGCATTTGGTAGATTTGCCATAGACATAGCCATAAGAGTAGCTGAACTATCAAGTGATTTAACATCTGAAAGGACCAAGCTCATAATAAAAAGAAGAATTGAAAAAGGACTACCTCATGGGTATCCAAAAGGAAAAAGCCGCATCCCGGAATGGAAGAAAGAAAAAATCATAGAACTGTATAAGAAAGATTACACATATAGGCAAATTGCATCGGAAATGAAAGTTTCTTTATGGACGATTCATAATGTTTTGCGAGAAAATAAATTGATTTAAAAATTCTTGGCATTGCCATCGCATTTCTTTATTTTTATTTCCGCGCATTGTTTTTGCTTATATATATAGATATATATTATACCATAACGAAAATGTTTCATCCTTTACTCTAACAAGGCAAGCAGGAACATGCGATTTTCCAGATATGCATTACCTTGCGTTTGGTAAAAGGAGCCTTTTTCCAAACAAACCCACGAAAAGGGGATGAAATTTTTTAAATGTGTTAAAATAAAATGCGGAAATAACAATATATCTATATATATAATAAAGAAACTGAATTTTCATTTCCGCTTTGTCAGGCTGGCATGGCAGCAGGACATGAATTTTACAGGAGTGAAACGAGGTTTGCACACAAAAACACTCGTTATTGTGTGCGAGGGGCGGAAATAAGGCGGAAATTGTTCATTTCCGCATTTCAAAAAAAGAAAGAGATGAAGGAAAAGCTATCTTTTTAGTATTTTTTAATATCTGGATCATCCGGTGTAGTATAATCTATTTTAAGTCTTAAGCTGTGTTCGATTACTTCCAATTCTGGAAATTCATCTGAAAATCTTTCCATCTCTTCATTAAATGTTTTTACAGCATTATAGCATTTATCAGCCAATATTTGTAATCTGTGGATTCTCTCACCAATATAATGGATATACTCCTGTGTTTCTTTTTTAGCCTGTATAGTTATTTCATTTTCCATTTTCACTCCTCCATTTCCGTTATACCAAAGATCCTGTCTATTTCTTTAAATGTGTTATCTTTCATTTCCACGATCATTGTTTCTAACATCTTCTTTATCTCAGGTGTTAAGGCTCCATAGTTGTTTAACTTATCATAAAGATATTCTGCCATATCAATGGCCCTCAATTCCCTTAATTTCCTCCTTCTTATTATTTCATCCCTTTTCATTATATCACCATTATAACATAATGGCAAAGCATATATAAACCTTATGACATATATATTTTATATGGGTCTGAAACTTATACAAATAAATCTGAGTCAAGAAATGATTGAGGGAATAGATCGGGCCATTGAGCTTGGGGTTGCTACCAATAGGACAGAATTTATAAGAATGGCAATATCAGATAAGCTCAAAGAGTTATCCATCATTGAAGAAATGAAGAAAAGAAAACCAAGAGAATGAGTTTATTCAAATGCTATACAAAGTTTAGTTAAAGGATATACTTATTGGATTTGGTGTATTATCGCAAAGTATATTTATTGCGATGTGATTAAGTGTAAGACATATCTTACAAATTATGGTGATAAAATGGTTGAAATAAATATGACCAAAATGAGTTCCAAAGGGCAAATTGTGATTCCTGCTGAGATTAGAAAATATTTTAGCAAAGGAGAAAAATTTGTAATAATAAAGGAAGGCGACCTTATAATATTGAAAAGCACTAAAAATATGGATAAAAACTTTGAGGAAGATTTGGAGTTTGCAAAAAGAACAGAGGATGCTTTTAAAAGATATGAAAAAGGAGAATTTAAAGAAGTCAGTGATGAAGAATTTTTGAAAATGCTTGAAGAATGGTAGAGATTGTTTATGATGATGGATTTGCTAAGCAAATAAAAAAGATAAAAGATCAGAAGCTTAAAGAAAGAGTTAAAAAACAAATCAGAAAGATTATAGAAAATCCAGAAATTGGTAAACCTATGAGATTTGCGAGACAAGGAACCCGGGAGGTTAGAATAAAACCCTTTAGATTGTCATATATCTATTTAAAAAATGAGGATAAGATTGTTTTCTTGGACCTATATCACAAAGATGAACAATAACTTATTATGAAATTTAGATTTAGGCAGAGCTTTTGACCCCTGCAATTCTAATTTCGCCGGCGGCTTTCATTGTCATAATTCGCTATATTTTTATCGTATCTGAAAATAAATTTGTATGGACAGCCATGATGAGAATGAAAAAATTTTATGGAAGGGCAGGAGATGTTTTAGAAGCTTCTGGTTCATCATTTTGATTGGAATTCTGACTTTATGGATTTATGGTATCGGAATAATTTTCATAGCATATGCGATATTAAAGTGGGTTAGCATTGCTTACATAATAACTGATAAAAGAATTTTGGAGGTCATGGAACATCACGCTTTCATAAAAAGAGATATTAATGAAATAGAATACAAAGATATTCGCGCCATAAAAATATCGCAAACATTTTTTGAAAAAATGCTGAAATACTGGAAAATAGAAATTAATGGAAGAGACAGGAGAATTATTTTGAAAACCATCAGCAAAGAAGTGGTGGATTTTTTGGCATGCTATAAATCTCCTGCTGCATAAGCCCATTGGATAATCCATTATGCAAATTTACTCACTCATGAATTTTCTGCCTCTTAACCTTATCACCCTGACTATTCTCTTATCATAATCTGCATCAACAGGGGTTACTGTGGCCACAACATCTACATATTTTTCCATAGGCGAGCCAATAATTTTTTTACCTAATGTCTCTTCAACCTGAAATATGCCCGAAGAGTTTGACATTTCAATTATTAGTTCTATGGGCTTTTCATTCCCAGCTGCTATGATAACACTTTCCACGGAAAGAGCGGAGACAACATGTATGCTTGTACTTCCCAGATCAAATGCCATTCTTCCTCTACCCTTTGTCATATCAGTTGCATCTGCTATACCAACAAGTGATGCTTCCATGGTGAGGTCAGGAATACCAGCATCATGAGCATATATTGCATTCAATATAAAGCCCCTCACTTCTGTTCTCTTTTCAACATCTTCATAAATCTCCGCCAGCATTCTGTTCAGTATGGGAATGGCAAGATACACACTGTGAAGAGGGTGATTTTTTCTGTATATCTGGTTTCCAATATCATGGAGCAGGGCGGCAGAAAGGAGTATAAGAGCAACATCATCCTCATCTCCTCCTCCATACTCTATAAAATCTGTTTTTATTCCTCTTTCAGCAAGTATCTGATACATTTTCAATGCGCTGGCGGCAACTATTTTAGCATGAACTTCTCCATGGTCGTTGTATTTTAATTTTTCAACTGCAATAAAATTTGCCAGATCCCAGTTAGCTCTCGTTTCCTCATCCTTTACAAGCATTTCAAACATTTTTCTTGCCTTTTCATATCTGGATGTAGCTTCCAGAATGGAATTAACGGCTTCCTTCTCAAGTTCGGCATATCCCTCCGGAATATCCACTTCTATACCTACATTCTTTAATTCGCTGCTTGTAAAATTTCTAATATCCTTTTTCATTATTCATTATTAAAAGGTAGTATAAATAGAGATGGCATAATACAATCATAATTCACCGATAATTTTAATAATGAATCAAAATTACATTCTTGAGGGTTAAAAATGAGAAGGACGATAGCAATATTGTTGGTGAGTGTATTTTTGTTTAGTGCTGCTTTTGCGGGCATTAACACAAGAGTGATAAAAGAGACAACAATGATGGATGAGAATATAATAGAGAAAACATATGAGTTTTCACCTCCCTCTGTAAAGGATGATGGAAATTACATGATAGTTTCAATGGGAGGTGCAGGAAATTCACTGTATGAGGGCTATCCTGTATTGCCATACAAAACAGAAGTACTGAGATTTCCACTGGGAACAAAATTCAATATAGAGACTTCGGTGGGTAGCATAAATGAAATGAAGCTTGAAAAGAAAATAAAGCCCTATCCAACTGTAGTACAGCTTGATGGAAATGGAAAACCAAGAATTATTGAAAATAAGGAAGTATATGGAAAAAATGCCTTTTATCCAGAAAAGTGGGTAGAATGGAGAGCAACAGTGGGATTATACAATGGAAAGAGGATGGTTACCCTCTCCCTATTCACATATCCATGCAGGTACAATCCGCAGGAGAATAAAATAATATACACAGATAAAGTGGATATAAAAATAAATTATGAACCAGGAAGTGGAGAGAGGAGTGTCGATAATTATGATTTGCTTATCATAGCTCCAGACAAATGGCTTGATTCTTTGCAACCTTTAGTAGAGCATAAAAACAGTCATGGAATAAAAACAAAGCTTGTTGGTTTGAGTGAGGCATTGAAAGAAAATGGAAGGGATGATGCCGAGAAGGTTAAGTACTTCATAAAGGATGGGATTGAGAATGATGGAATAAAGTATGTCATGCTTGTTGGGGGAAGACATGGTGGTATTTTAAATGAGAAGTGGTGGGTTCCTGTAAGGTATAGCCATCTGGATGATAATAGCAAGTGGGAAGCAAGTTATGCAAGCGACTTATATTTTGCGGACATATACAAATATGAAGATGGAAACGCTGTCTTCGACAACTGGGACAGCAATGGAAATGGAATATATGCAGAATGGAGTTTTCACGGTAAAGATATACTTGACTTAAATCCTGATATTTATGTTGGCAGACTTGCATGCAGGAATGAATATGAGGTTAAGTTAATGGTGAACAAGATTATTGAGTATGAAACAAGTGATGCTGCAAATCAAGACTGGTTCAAGAGAATGGTTGTTGTGGGAGGAGATACCTTCCCGGATCCAAGCGATATATATATAGAAGGAGAGATAGGCAATCAGAATGCCTTAGATTATATGAAGCCACTGGTTGTAAAGCCAGTAAAATTGTGGGTCTCAGATGGCAGTCTTCTTGCAAACAAGACACCTGATACTGCATGGGAAAATGTGGTAAACGCAATAAGTCAAGGTTGTGGTTTCCTGGATTTTGAAGGACATGGAAACCCAATGAGCTGGGCAACACACCCTTATCAGGATGAGAATACCTGGATAAATGGATTGCTCGTTTCTCACATGCCAAAGCTGAGTAATAAAGGAATGTACCCGATATGCATGGTTGGTGGATGTCATAACAGCCAGTTCAATGTAAGTATACTGAATTTACTCAAGCCGGGTAAATTCTATGAGACTTACTACAAATCAGAATGGTCTCCAGAGTGCTGGGGATGGTGGATTGCCAGAAAGATAGATGGCGGTGCAATAGCCAGCATTGGATGTACTGCTCTTGGATATGGAGCGATAGGAGATAATAACCATGACGGCATACCTGATTGCTCACAGCAATACGGAGGATGGATTGACCCACAGTTCTTCAAAAAGATAGGCTATGACAACGCAACAACTGTTGGAGAGGCTCATGGAGGCGCAATAGCAGATTATGTTGCAAGCTTCCAGGTAATGAAAGACCCGATAGACTGCAAGACCGTTCAGGAATGGGTCCTCCTTGGAGACCCAAGCCTGAAAATAGGTGGCTACGGCAGCTAACCCTCTCTCCTTTCCCAAAATTTTTAAATCCTGCTCTTTTTAAAGGATATGCTTCATTGGATACTCCTTTCCCTGGTAATCATCTCATTGATTTTACCTCTCATCTCAATTCATTATTTCCGTCAGCTCCTCACATTTATTCGTGTTAGAAGGGCAGGAATATTATCGGCAGGTGCCCTGCTGATGCTCTCTGGATATTTTTTCTTCATGCTTCCCTGGATAGTAATAGAAGAGGGTATTGAAATTGTAAGAGTATTTTCATATATTGTTGTGACATCTGGATTGATAATCCTTCTCGGAGGGATAATAAGAATATATATGGACTGGAAAGAGGCCATAAGATGAATTACGCCATATTGCTCTCCATATTAGATTCAGTAATTGCTCTGATTATTTTCATATTCGGTTTGAAGATATATATGGAGTATAAAAGAAAATATCTCATGTGGTTCCTGGTGGGATTCGTGTTTTTTCCCCTCATATTCATTTATTCCATCATGGAATACTATCTCTCCACCATGTGCGCTGTGCTCGTCTATCCCATATTCGTCATCATAATAGAAATTTTCATAATACTGGCTGAAAAGAATCTTTTAATATCAATAAAAAAGGAGGAGATTGAGGAGTATAAAATACTGGTGAGAGAGGATATTGCCATACTCAGAGTTTTTGAAAGAATGGCTAATTACCTCATAAGGAGATTGATTCCTCTGGTGGGAAGAAAAAGCATTGAGGATATAATTGAAGAATGCAGTTATACGCATGATATCATATCCGGTGTTATTCTCTCTCCTAAAGATACACTTGATACCTCAATTATAGAGGAAAAAATAGGAGATGTGACGATATCTGATCTTCTTGAAGCCTTTACATTTCTGGTGGAAAAGATAATTGATATTTATGCCGCTCTCGTGCCATATGAAAAAATTGCAGAGGACATAAGAAAAATGATAGGAGAGATTGAAAATAAAAAAATAATAAAGTGGCTTGTCCCATTTGCAGTAATGAAAACTGTTGTGGAGCCTGTTTTAAGAAAATGCAAGCCTGATGAATTGAGCTGGATAAGGCTTTCTGTATCCATAACAGGGATCAATATAAACAGAAATGGTGGAATAGAAATGCATGAAATTTATTCATACGACTATGAAGAAATACTGGATAAAATAACCAGATTTTTTTCAAGGGCACATTTTCCCCTCACAAGATTGCTGGGTGTTGAGGTGAATAAGGAAATAACAAGAAATTTTAGATTACTGCCGGATAATGTGAAGGAAGAGCTCTACAGAACAGGATTTATAAAAAGCCTTCCAAGGGGAATCTTGGAGGAAGAAAGAATAACCCTCATGAGCAGGGATAAGCTCGTTGAGGAACTTGCTGAAAGAAAGAAGAGGCTGGAAGAAGCATACAGGAGATTATCTCAGGCAAAACTGGACAGAATGAAATCAAATTTTATAGACATGATAGCACATGAATTAAAGACGCCCCTTACTGTAATAAAAACATATACGGAGCTGCTGAGACATGAGAAGCTTGGGGAACTCAATGAAATGCAGAAGGATAAACTGGAAAAAATGGCAAAGAACATAGAGAGAATGAATGAACTAATAAATGATATGCTTCAGATACCCTCCATAGATGCAAAAGAACTGGAGTTAAGAAAAGAGAATTTTTATATAAAAGATGTAATAGAGGATATTGTGAATGAGTTAAGGGAAATTGCAGAAGAGAAAAAGCAAAAGATAGAACTCAACCTGGACAAAAGCATGGTGACAGGAGATAGAACCTTAATAGAGAGAGCCATCAAAAACATAGTATCAAATGCAATAAAATACACACCGGAAGGCGGAAAAATAGCCATTGAATCCAGAAAGGGAAGAGGATATGTCCATATAAAAATAAAGGATACAGGAAAAGGAATAAAAAAATCAGATATTGAAAAAATATTTGAGCCCTTCTACAGCAGGCACGGCGGCGCGGGCCTGGGGCTGGCAATAGCGAAAAATATTGTGGAAAGCCATGGAGGAAAGATATGGGCCGAGAGCGAGTATGGAAAGGGTGCTGTATTTCACATAAAATTTAAGCTGGCAAGAGGTGAAACATGAAGATATTGTTTGTTGATGATGATGAGGGTATACTTGAGGCTGCAAAAACGGCTCTTCAGGTGTATGGATATGATGTGATAACAGCCACCTCGGGAAAGGAGTGTCTGGAGAAGATAGAGGAGGCGGACATAGTTTTTCTGGATATTAAAATGCCGGGCATGGATGGAATCGAGACATTAAAGGAAATTAAGAAATTGAGGCCAGAGCTGCCTGTAATAATGATAACCGCCTATGCAACCGTGGACAATGCGATTCAGGCAATGAAGGAGGGAGCATCAGATTACATAAGGAAACCATTCAGGATAGAGGAGCTGGAAGGGAGCATACTTGCAACAATTGAGGATATAAAATTCAGGGAATATGAAAAGATATATATGGGAAGTGATGCAATCGAATCTTTTAAGAAAAGCAGCAAAAAAATGCATATAGGGCGGGAAAAGGAAATGGATGCAATTTTTATACCCATGGAGCATGACCTCAAACCAAGAAAGATAGAGGAAATAATAGAAGATATAGAAAAGAAAATCGAGAGAAATATGTATATTTTTATATCCGACATAGACTATATTTACAGGACATATGGAGAAAAAACAAGGGAATTTCTTGAATGGATAAACAAAAAGGCAGCATCAAATAATTGTAAGTTGTTAATATCTGCAAAAATATTGAATCTTGATGAGAGGTCAAGAAAGGAGTTGCAGGAAATAATAACAGATGTGCATCTTGGGATATTAACGGATTCCATATCAAATTATATAAGAAGAAAGGTAATAAATCTTCTATCAGATGGCCATAAGTATTCCTTCACAAAAATTGCTCAGGAAGTTGGAATAGATGAAAATCCCAAATTGAGTTTCCATCTGAAGAAATTAAAGGATGACGGAGTTATAGAGCAGGATGATGAAAAAAGATATTATCTAACCACAATGGGAAAGGAAATAGCAAAATTTATAGAGGAAATGAGGAAGAAGAAATTGAATAAGGATGTAGTATGGAGAGAGTGGATTAAGTGAGGTTTTTTACTATTGCAGCACTCCTGATCATACTTTTCATCCCCCTCTCTGGTGCTACAATAATTGTTGGAATAGATAAGAATTATCCTCCAAATGAGTATCTGGTGGATGGAAAAGCAACTGGCTACAATGTTGACATAATGAATGCTATTGCCAAGGAAATGAATGAAAATGTTACATACATAGCAATGGAATGGAGTGATGCAGTATCTGCCCTGAAAAATGGAGAAGTTGATATCCTTTTCATGGTAAAAACGGAGGAAAGGGAAAAGAGTTTCATTTTCAGCAAGCCTGTGATTGATGTGAAACTTTCAATTTTCGTTAAAAAGAATGTTTACTACATTCATTCCATAGAAGATCTAAATGGACATACAGTTGCGGTGGAAAAGGGAGATATTGGGGAAGAAATTTTGAAAAAGGAGGTAAAAAATGCAATATTGATTGAAACAGATGACCCTGAAAAAGCAATAAAATTGCTGGAAAACGGGGAGGCAAAGGCGTATTTTGGGAACTATCATGTTGGATGTTTTTATGTGAATAAACACTCATACACAGACATAAAAATAACGGGAGAGAAAATAAAGGTAGGGGAGAGGGCAATAGCCGCCATGCCATGGAATAAAAAGCTAATTGAAAGAATAAATGAATCACTGGATAAAATAAAGGAGAATGGAGTTTATGATAGAATAACAAAAAAATGGTTTGGAGAGGAAATATACCATGAAAAGATACCGTCATGGGCAATAAACGCAGCCGTAATTTTCATATTTTCAGCCATAGCATCTCTTTCATTGTTAACTCTATGGAACAGAAGTTTATCCAAAAAAGTCAAAGAAAGAACAAGAGAACTTGAAGAGTACAAGGAGCACCTTGAGGAAATGGTAAAAGAAAAGACGGAGGAAATAAAAACATTGAGTTACTCACTGGCACATGACCTCAAAGCCCCTATAAGGGGTATAAAAACATTTTCCTCCATTCTTATGAATGATAAACTATCCCAAGAGGATGAGAGAGATATGATAGAAAGAATAAATAAATCAGCTCAGTGGATGGAGGAACTCATGAACAGCCTTATGGAGTATGGAAGTATCGAAAGATTAGAGCCTGAGATGAAAAAAGTAGATATGAATGAAATTATCAGAGAAGTGCTTAATGAACTGGAACACGAAATAGAAAAAAGAAATGCTTCAATAAATGTTGATGAATTACCATCTGTTAAGGGAGATGAAAAGATGCTTAAAAGAGTTATGTTCAATCTGGTTTCAAACTCAATAAAATTTGTGGAGGAGGGTAAAGATCCGGTTGTTAAAATATATGCCAAAGATATGGGAAAAAGAGTAAGGATATATGTAAAGGACAATGGAATAGGAATAGATAAAAAGGATAGAAAGAGAATATTTCTTCCATTCGGGAAACTTCACGGAAGAGAGGAATATGAAGGCACAGGTTTGGGACTGGCGATGGTAAAAAGAGCGGTTGAAAAAATGAATGGAAGGGTAGGCCTCATAAATAGGAAGGAGGGAGGGAGCATATTCTGGATAGAGCTAGAGAAATAAAATTAAATGTGCATAAAGATTAAATATATACTCACCATGAATTATTGGTGGAGGAATTACTGAGGCTGCTGGGCAATGATTACAGAATATTCAGGCTGGATGGAATTGGGAGAGTAAAGTATACAAATTTTGATGGAAATATTTCTTCATTTATTGATATCATAAAATTTGATGAGAGGGCAAAAGCTGCAAAACTGTTTATGCAGGCCATGTTGAATGGCTCTTCTGAAGGAAATCTTATGCTGGAGAAAGAGAAGGGATACGAACTTCATCATTTTAGGTTTGTTAAGAATGATGATGAGGTCATAGCCATAGGAAAAAAAATTGAGGACAGAGTTCCAGCATTCTCCACAGACTATATGGGAAATGTTTTATCCGCATCAGATGAATGGAGCTCTCTTCTAAATAAAAATATATTTGAAATTTCAGAGAATAAAGAGAATATCTTCACCATAGTAACAAATGCAATAGAGTATGGAGAGTATGAAGGAAAGGTAAACATAAATGGAAAAGAAAGAAGACTTATAGTAAGGCCAGGCAATGAAATTGAATTTTATATTGAAGATGATGTATCTGAATTCATATGGGGAATTTTATCATCCCGGAACATTGAAGATATTGTCAGAAATCTTGAGAGATTACTTGATAGTATGGGATATGAGGAATACTTTATCAGAATAGAAAATGAAACAGTGGGCGTGGACAGGGAAGATGCACCCATAACCATACCATTCAGCAGAGGCGTAATAAAAATATATGATGGAACAAGAAAGGAGATACTTTCTGCACTTCCACCCATCCTGAATTTTTCTTTGTCAAATACATTGAGTGCTTCCCTGATAATGAATAAATTCGCAGTGTATGGAGTGGATGAAGATGGAAATATCATATACATCAATGAAAAATTCGAGGAAATGATGGGATACGGAAAGGAGATAATAGGCAGAAACATTTCAGAATTCTGCAATGAACATGAAAAAAATATGAAAGATGGCATATTCAAATGGAGAACCCCGCTATCTGAGATATACGTAAAGGAATATATTATGCCAGTAAATGGTGTCATATATTCAATAATATTTGATGTTACAGAAGAAAGAGATGCAATGAGAGAGGCGGAGTTTTACAACTCATTGCTCAGACATGATATATACAATAAAAATCAGATTGCCATGGGATATCTGGGTTTATTGAAGAAGACAAACACAACAAAGAAGCAAAAAGAATTGCTGGAAAAAACGATAAAGGCGATAGACGAAGGAAATAAGCTAATAGAGTCAGTAAGGAAAATGGAGGAGATAAAGAAAAATGCGAGAATAAGGAAGGTAAGACTGAATCCGGTTGTCAAGAATATCTGCTCCTCCTTAGAGGAAGCTGCAAGGGCAAACAGTATTGAAATTGAATACGAAAATCTGAATTCAACCATTATTGCAGATGATTTTGTTGGAGAGATATTTCTCAATATCATAGGAAACGCAATAGAGCATTCTGGGGCAAAGCACATAAGAATTTATGGAATTGATGAGGAGATTACATACACGGTTGTTGTTGAGGATGATGGAAAAGGAATAGAGAAAGAAGACATGAAAAGAATATTTGAGGAGGGATGGAAGAAAAACAGCAGGGGAAGTGGAATAGGACTCTATATAGTTAAAAAATTGATGAATAGATATGGTGGAAAGATAGAAGTGGAAAGCGAAGTTGGAAAAGGCTGTAAATTTAAAATAACATTTAGAAAGGCAAGAGGAAAGGATGAATTTTTAAGAATCCGTTTCTGAATCCTTTCCTTCCTGAAGATTTTCAAATATTTCATCCGGGTTAGGGACAATGAACTTCGGATATATCTGGGGATTGGTAAATGCTGTGAATTCCGTCATGTAGTATGTATGGTCTCTGCTTATTATTCCCGATATTTTGAATGTTGCCTCTCTGCCTGCAAAATTTATGTCTCCATCTGTAAATTTTACAAAAACCCCCTCAGCCTCGATCTTGCCCGTAAGAACAATTTCGAGATTGAATATACACTCTCCCAAACGATTACCATTCTCTATTACGTCACCTATCCCTGCATAAAGACCCAGCATCTCCTTTTTATCAATCTCCATGCATGGTTATTTATTTTTCATATAAAAATCTCATGGAAACATATTTATACACAGGATATGGAATCATAACCGCCCAGAGAATGGCGCCGCCAAGCAGGGCGTAAAGTTCTGGAAGATTTGTCATGGCAATTGCAAAGTACAGGAAGGATACAAACGGAAGCACTATGATAACATAAAACAGGAAGAGTGCATCAACCATCAAATTTTTATTTTCCATGCAATGTAAATAGATAATCAAATAAAAATATTTAGTATCTCATATATTCCATTATTTCAGTGCTGCTGAAAGTGTGATTTCTGCCACCTGCCACAATGTATCCTTTCACGGCAGCATGATATCGCCAGTAATTTATGAGGGGGAGATGGATGTAGTGCACAGAAATGGATGAAAATTCTGCTTTTATTTCATTCCCCTCATCGCTTCCGTAAACTTCAAATGAAGAAGGAATAAAATGCCATTTAAAAAACACATAATTTTTTGCATGTATGGACACATTATGAATTATGTGATATGTTCCATTGAAACTCAAAACAATGAATTTCTCTGGCAATGGATAAAGAATTTTTGCCCAAACAAATGATATTCCATCTAACATCACCTTTCCATCTGCATATCCTCTGCTTATCAACGGGCTATAGAATCTGAATATATTGTGATCATGGTATCCCCTTCCCATCACTTCATGGACGATTCCGTCAACATAAACATAACCTTCCATGTCCATATCAGGCACAGCAAGCCACATGGTGTCATCATGCATCACCCACCCTCTGGTGATATTTCTCATAATAACATTGATTCCATTATCACCATCAATAAAATTGATACGGTAAACCAGGGTGTCATTCTCTATCATACCCTCTATGATTTTATTTTCGTTGATGGAAAGCATTGGATGAGATGATGAGAGCTCAAATTCATGGAATGTCTTTCTTCCATATTTTATGAGATTACAATTCTCATAGATGTAATATCCAATGGTTACACTACCCACAAAATAGGTTATCATCAGAACGAAACTGTGATTCTGGGAAATTCCCTCAAAATACCATGTTTCAATTGAAACATCATGGAATGCATCCTCTCTAAGGGAAAAATCATCAACATGCCAGCTATATGGAAAAAAGAGAAGGAGTATTATAAAGAAGGTTAATGCTTTCATCTCTCTATTGCCTTCCTTACTTCCTCAAGGAAAACTTTCTCTGGAACCAGCCCAACAACTTCGACTTTCTCATTTATGATTGTCTTGGGAACGCCCATCACCTGATACTTCTGCGCAAGATGGGGAAATTCTATGGCCTCAACCATGTCCGCAGTAATCTTATCATTCTCTATTGCCATCTGATGGGCATTATGTACCATCTGAGGACAATATGGACATGTTGGGGTTACAAAAACCTGGATATGAATATCTGCATCTATTTTTCTTATTTCTTCCTTAACTTCCTCTTTTAAATGACTCTCTCCTCTGGATGCATTAACTATGTCCTCCAGCAGTGCTGAAAATTCATATCCAGATGGAATTCCAAAGTATCTGATGTTATATTCTCTCTTACCATGTATTATCGTTGCAGGTATTTTATCAATCTTGTATTTAGCAACCATTTCCTTATCGTTTTCAAATTCATATATTTCCAGCTCTATTTTATCGCTCAATTCCTTCAATGTTTCAAGTATTTCTCTTGTTTCCTTGCAGAACTGACAGTTAAAATGCTCGGTGAAGTAAATGATTCTGACATTACCATCCATCTCCTTTTCAAATTTTTCTTTTATGAACTTTTTATCTTCTTCGCTTATAAGGCTCATGTTCGGGTAAAAAAGAGGTTATATATAAAAGTTTACTCAATTCCCTCTGATGTGATGTAAAATTTAATGCTTCTTCCTTCTGGAATGCTTCTGTGTTTTACAATTGTTGCCAGTCTTGCCTCCTTTCCATCCTGTTTTTCATTTAACTTCTCAAGCCTTATAATTGTCTTGGCCATGTGGTCAATGCTTCTTCCGGCAAACGGCTTTATATCACTCCCAGAAGAGTAAACCTGAGAGGTTATAATAACCGGTATCTTTCTTTTCCTGGAAGTTATCTGAAGATTTACAAGTTGCTTCGTGAGAGAACGTGTTGCTGCCGTTTCATCCTCCATCTCAAGCCTGTAGAATAAATTTATGCTGTCAAGTATTATCAAACCACAATCAATTTTTGATATCTTTTCTACCATTTCTTCCTGCTCTTTCAGAGAGAAGGGAAAAAAGAATAATATTTTGCCAACCTGCTTCCTGTCTCCAATAACCTGCATAACCCTTTCCTTTGATATCCCCTCCGTATCCACATAGACAACTTTCTTCCCCATCCCTGTGCAGCTTTTCGCCGCCTGGATGCATATATTAGTCTTTCCTGTGGCCCCCTCACCATATATTTCTGTTATTATTCCTGCCTCGATTCCTCCTTCAAGAAGTTTGTCAAGAGAGCAGTGAAGAGGGAGTTTTTCATCTTCCACACCCTTAAAAGGTTTTGGGAATAATAATCTTTTCTTTGCTTCCTACTTCAACAGCCCTTCCATTCCACCATAGCTTTGCAGTGTAGGCTGCAAGATATGCATCTACCTCATGCCTGTTTTTTGCATTTATTTGCAATTTCAACGCCATTTCCCTGTAATCTCTGCTGTACACACCTATAATTTTTGCTGTTGCTGTGGAGAAAACCTCTATTACCTGTACACCTATCTTCTTTGACAGATTCCATGCTCTTCTTGAAAGCTCCGCCATTGATGGCATGCTTGGAGGCATGGCACCATATTTTTTAAGCTCTCTGTCCGCATCTCTCATCCTTGGATTTGCCATTATGGGAGCATCTATGGCAACAATGTTTGGAGTCATGCTGTGGATAAATTCAAGTATTTCATCATCTTTATAAACCGTGTCAAGAAAAATATCATCATTTATGATGCATATGCCAGTGGGATTTTTTTCTCTTGCAGCAAGGTCTATACCTGCAAATTTAACCATATTATATACCATAAATTATATAACCAAATTTTTATTAAAGGGGTGTGAAATTGAAAGGCAAAATTTCAGTTTTAGTCCTGATGCTCATGCTAATGTCAAATGTCTCCATAGCGCAGGGCGGATATGACATTTATGTAAAGGATGCTACATATTCTCCAGCCCACATATATGAAGGCGATGAGGTAAGAGTAAATTTCACTGTCGGAAATTATGGAGATGATACAGCAACCGTTAAAGTTGCTCTTTTCATAGATAATAGAAGCAGAGTTATCGATGAAATTACCATAACTCTGAATGGAAAGGAGAGCAAGCAGGAGAGCCTTTACTGGTTTGCAGAAGAAGGGCATCACATAATATACATATTTGCGGATTATGACAATCAGATAAATGAGATAGATGAAGATAACAACATGATAAGCATCGATATAAATGTGGAAAAACCAAACTATCCTGTTTTTCCTCCAGAAAATGAGAACTCTTCATGGTGGGATGGCAGATGGCATTATAGAGTGCCTGTAACAGCATCCATGTTTGGGGAAAGGCAGGGATATGATTACGGAAACAAGATGGTTTTCTGCAACATCAATTTCACCTCCCTCATGAACAGGATATACTACATGCAGGCTGGTAGCTTTTCAAAAAGAACATTCCTTCCATCTTCTGTAAGAGTTATAGAATACAGGCTGGATAATAAAACATGGATTCCTTACAGAAATGTTGGTTGCAGTGTAATTCTAAATGACGATTATGATGCAAAGGATAATGCAAATGTCACTGTAATGTGGGTAATGCAGGGTGAGTTATCACCCCATGAAAGGAGATATTATTACATTTACTGGGATACTGAAGAGAATGGGGAAAAGCCCGGAAATGCAGATATATATTCTGGCATAATGAATGGAGAATTTGAGGATGCTTCAAGCACTGCATGGAAGAATTATACCGCAGGGACATCAAAATGGGAAATGGGCTATGAAAAAGATCCATTGCAGGGAGATGAATGCTACGGAATGCATATAGCGGGACTGTATGGGCAGGGATTCATATGGGCAAAGGATGCAGAGGCAAAGATATCACAGCAGTTTGATGTTCCTGATGAGGGGCAGAGTTATTACATCCTGCATGCCAAGGTATATGTGTATTCTGACATAAACATATTTGAATGGAAACTCAACATAGGAGGTAGTACAGTTGCAAGCGGGGACGTTACCTCAGGATGGATGAATATAACAAAGAATGTCACCTCATATCTTAAAGACAGGAGTACCTCTTCCATATCATTTTCCTTAAAAGTAACTCAATCCAATGTATATTCGGCTCCCCATGTGATAGATGCATATATTGATTCGGTATGGATAGAAACAGAGAATGCAGATGTTAAACTGTATGAGAACTCCACCCATGGATGGTGGGGAGATGTAATGGTGAAGAGAGATTACATAGCGGGTGTCGATGGCGAGAATATACTTACAAACATTTCAATCATATCATCTGCCTATCCGAAGGAAGTCATGGCAGAGCTTTACTCTCCAGAAGGAAAGCTTGTTGCGGCATCCATGCCCTTGCCTGATCCAAGTTTTGAAGAAGGATTATTTTCATTTTTCATATCTGATGAAAAAACTGCAAGAGCAAAAGTGAGCGAGATTTCCCACAGCGGGGACAAATCTGTCATGCTCAAACTGACAGACTATATAGGAAATTTCAGATTTGAAGATGAAAATGTTAAGGCAGGAGATACTGCAGGATTCAGAGAAAATATAACCCACGGGATACCCATGGCATCCATACCATCCCTCTACTTCTGGTACAAAGTGGAAAAATCTTCTGCCAATGCCAATTTGAATTACACCATCCTCACCATAGGGTCCAAACCAAGATTTCACACAATTCACCTTTCTGACCTCACCCAAGATGGTCAGTGGCACAAATATGAAATACCTGCCTCCACACTCGCCAGCTGGCGCTCTCTTGGCGGCATGTTGGCGGCGGTGGAAATAAGGCTTGTTGCCATGGCGGATGATACGGAGAGTAGCGTATATATTGATGACCTTGGGTATTCGTTCATGCCTGCAAATGCAACCGATAGAACAAAATGGATTCTGGATGATTTTCACAAATTCACAAAGGGCAGTGATGCAGGAAAATGGAGACTGGATATAACCATGACAGATGGTTCGGATTACAGAATAGAGAAGAGTGTGATTCTCAATGTGGATGCAGCCGCCAACATAAACGTTTTTGATATTAAATTGCCAGAAGAGTTGAAAGAGGGAGAGAAGGGAACATTTGTTGTGTATCTTAAAAATGAGGGGCCGAAAGGCATAGATGAAGATACCCCCATAAATGTCTCTCTTACCATTTCACAGGATTCATCAACAATAAAGATGAGTAAGAGCATAGCTGGACTTGCAGTAAATGAGATCAAGAAGGTGGAATTTGAATGGGTTGCTTCCTATGGAGAACCATCATATAACGGAACATGGCAGGTGATGGCAAGAGCAAATGAGGACGGAAGAATACCGGAGTGGAACAAAGCAGATAACTGGGATGTGAAAACAATCAAAATCGTACCAAGACCGGATATGAAAGTTAGTATGGAAGATATATCTTTCTCGCCATCCCATCCCGGAAATGGGAGCAGCACAAACATTTCAATCATTGTTCACAATATTGGATACATGGATGGATTCTGCAGGATCAAGATATATGAAAAGAGGGAAGGGGAACGAAGATACACTCTGATTCAAAATGGAAGCGTGGAGAAAACAATTGGAATGCAAGGAGAAGAAAAGATAACCATTCCGTGGAAAGCAGAGAATAATGGAACGTATCATATAAAAGTAGAGGTAGAATGCGATGATGAGATAAACGAAGACAACAATGTGGCAATTAAAGACATAAAGGTTGGCGGAGATATGGATATCTTACCTCCAATAATAAACAATGTGATGGCAAATCCTGATGAGCAGGCTATAGGAGAGGAGGTAAACATATCCGCAATAATATATGATGAGAACACCACCATTGATAGGGCAATTTTACATATTTTGAACTCCACATCAAACACCTCATACTTTATGAAACGTGTTGGAGAATCGGATGTTTATTATGCCAGGGTAAGAATAAATGAAATAGGCACATACACATACTATATAGAAGCATGGGATACATCCATATATGGAAATAAAAATGATAGTTCAAAATACTCCTTCAGAATAATATATGCCGGAATTGAAACCCAGCCGCCAGAGATAAAGGGAATAACCGCCACCCCAGGAAGACAGGTGGTGGGAAAGAAGGTCAACATAACAGCCTACATAAATGACGATACAGGAATTGAATCTGTGGAGATATATGTGGAGAAGGATGGAAATGCACAGATGCATGAAATGAAGAATAAAAACGGAACAAAGATATACTACTATTCATCCAGCTATGAGACTCCCGGAGAGTATGTGTATTACATAGTGGCTGTGGATTCTTCTGCAAACAGAAATAAGAATATATCCTCCAGCTATTCATTTGAGATTCCCGAAGATTTTGATGGAGATGGAATACCGGATGAGGAAGAAATAAACATTGGGGCAAATCCAGAAAATGCAAGTGATGCAATAAATGTAGGTGTGGATGGATATGATGGATATCTTATATGGATAGAGAGTGGAAAGAAATATGTTTACTGGGATGCTGATGATAACACAATAAGAGATACAGAATTAAAGGATGTTGATGGTGACGGAGTTCTTGACATACTATTTGATGCCAGCGGAAATGGAGTATTTGACCACTACTACAGCAAGGAAACCAAGAGTATTGGCCTGTATTCAGTAGAGGAAAAACAGCCAAACGAGCTCTGGTGGATTATACCTCCTGTTATACTATTCATAATAGTGGCAGTAGCATTTGTGATGATAAGGAAGAGACAAACTATATGAACATTCTTATGCGTGGGATAATCAGTATGGAGAGTATTGCAATCAGAATTATCCATGATATTACAGTTGTGATATTTCCTGAGATTTTCTCTACTTTATCTCCTCTTAACCTACCTGCTCTTTTAATTATGTACCCCACCCCATCTCTGAAGATATAACCACCATCAAGTGGAATGGCTGGAAGAGCATTGAATGTTCCCAGAGCAAAATTGAGCCAGAATAACCAGTAGAGGAAGTTCATTGCCACCCAGAATACTGGGGAAAGAGGAACATGATAGAGAGAGGCGAGTTGCGAAGGAAATGGGGATAATCCATGAAACGGAAGAGAAAGAAACATGAATAGGTTTGTTTTGAATGGATTGTATATATTTGCGTAGAACGATGGTTCCACGCACATTCCGTCAAGCTCTGCAGCCATTATACCTATGAATCCCTTTCCTCTATCCTTATCATTTTCTGTAAAATCATATTTATCCGCAAGAGTTATGCTGATATTATAAAAACTTCCATTATAGCAACTTAACCTGATTACTTCCCCCGGGCCAGTGGAGTTCATAAGATTGAAAAAGGTGGTGAGATTATTCATACTCGTGTTGTCTATGGAGTATATTACACTGCCAGAAGATATATTTCCATATGCCGGAGCACCTTTAACCACACCTGCCACAATTATTCCGTGAAGATATTTCTTTTCCATACTTTTTTCTTTCCAGTATGTGATATTGTAAAATCTTCCAGCCTGCATTTTTGATACCATCTCCTTCACACCATCCATACCTGTAATTTTTACTCCATCAATGGAAGATATTATCCCCCATTTTTCCATATCCACGACATTTCCAGTTAAAATGACTCCATTTTCCTTAGGAGTTATGGCAGGTGAAAAAACGAATGCAATTATGAGCATTGATGCCACAGCTATAAGTATATTTGTGGCTGGCCCGGCTGCAAAAACGCGACTTCTTTTCCTTGCCTTTGCCTTCATGAGTTTCTCCTCATCTGGTTCAACAAAGGCACCCACCGGCAATATGAGGAATAAGATGCCAAGAGAGTTAACCCTTATCCCCCCATATCTTGCCAGTATCCCATGAGAGAATTCATGAAAAACAATGGCAAGAGCCAAGGCGGCGATTCCATACCATAGGGGAATCACAGGATTTATACCTGGTATGCCGAGTATGAGACGGGGAGACGGAGCATTTTGAGGAGGTATTTTGAATGATATCACAACATTCCATATTATGAGATATGTAGTGAATATCATCGCTATAACTGTTATTATGATGGCAATATCACCATATACCCCCCAGAATTTCTTTCTTGCAAGTTTATCTATTAACTTCCTTCCTCTCTCTGTCTTCCACATTACGAGAGGACCCATCAATGTGAAATGCTTTCCTCCCTTCTTCTTAACAGCATATAGAATTGCTATCCACACCCCAAATATAACAACAATTGTTTCCAGTATCATTCTCTTCCCCTGTAAATGTCTTCCACAATATGGTATAGCATCATACCTATAAATGCTATTAGTATGGCTCCAACAATTTTTGTTATGAACGGCAATGAAAATGCAAGTTTATTTATTACTGTACTTATTGACTCCTCACTCAGTATTTCAAATATTACTGTCATGGAGGCAGAAAATATAAGCCCTATGGAAATCAGAGAAAAAGGTATTATAACATACTGCCACAGAACCCTTCTCTCTTTAAAATAAGCATCCACAAACCTGCCTGCAGGTACAAGAAGGAGGGCTACTATAACCCATATCAGGATTTCATTTATTCCCTCAACAATCTGCTTTGCATCTCCACTTGCAATAACTTTTTTTGTTGATAGAATTGCTATTGTTATTATGAATGTGGAAAGGATAGCAGCAACAACTGTCAATCTCCCGCTTTTAAGTCCCGCAACAACCTCCTTTCCTGCCTTGGATAGATATTTCTCAAAATGGAATACTCTGCCAAAGAGGTACAAGCCCAATACGAGAATTATAGCGGAGGAGCCAATGGAGATGGAGCCAAAAAGAGCTGCCAGGCCCCAGACAATGAGAACTATGGAGAGAGGAAGCATAAACTTCTTCTGTAATTTTTCATCCTCCATGAATTTGGTGAGAAGATAATAAGCCCCTTCCAGTGTCTTGCTCTGCTTTACAACCACCCTCTTTATTCCATCTATTTTTATTCTTGACTCGATTATTGGAATGATGTATTCATCTTCTGCTCCATCGCTTATGAGTATAACACTGTCTGGCTTAACCTTTGAAAGAACCTCATCAAGCTCCTCGGCAATTTTTTTATCGGACATCACTCCAATATTTACATCACCACATATGGTTGCTATTTCAGAGTCCTCAATTTTATCATGGGTAGCTATTGCAGAAAACATGCAATTCACGTCAGAGTCTTCAGGATCCGCAAGTGCAAGTTTTTCTGCCGCCTTCAGATTCGCCTCTCTTCCAATTACAGGAGATTTTATCTCGGTCTTTCTGCCTAGGTCATTATCTCTGTCAACACAGAGAACCAATGTTTTGCTCATTACATTAAATCATCTTCAAATTATATAATAAAATTACGCTTTTATCTTCTCTTTCATCCATTCATCTATTAGCTTTCTCAACTCATCAAGTCCATTTCCATTGGCACAGGAAATTTTTATGAAGTTCGTTTTCCCGCCAGATATATCAACCTTATTTTCCACCACTATAATATCAGCATCAAAATGCCTTTTGATATCCTCAAGTAAATTCATCTGTTTTTCCAGTTCATAGCCACAATGCATGGAGGCATCCACAATAAATATTATTAAATCTGCTAGGTGACGAAGAGCTGCCAGCGCCTGCATCTCTATTTTGTTCCTTTTTTCTATTGGTCTGTCAAGCAGACCGGGAGCCTCTATCACCTGTATTTTTTTCTTTTCATGGTCTGTTTCAAGATAAATATGGCCAACTATCAGTGTTTTTGTGGTGAAGGGATATGAGGCGATTTCCGGCTTGGCCCTTGATAATGCTTTCAGCAAACTGCTTTTGCCAACATTTGGGTAGCCTGCTATTATTATGGTTGGCATGTCAACATCTATGCTTGGCATATCCTTTATTTTGTTTCTGAAATCTTCAAGAAAGATGAGATTATCATCTATCTTGTATAGAATAGAAGAGATACGCCCATAAACCATTTTTATTATTCTTCTATAATCTTCTTCCCTCTTAACCTTTCTTATGCCATATCTGGCAATATAGTTTATTTTCTTCCTTGCCCAGTCCACAGAATATATTGCCTTCCTGACCCTGTCTATACCCGCTATTATATCAAAAAATTCATGATAGAATGGATGTAGGTTCTGCATTGTGGGAAATGCCTTCACAATTCTACCCAGCTCATTATCGAGAATCATTCTAACCGTGGAGATTTTATTCATGGTCTTTGCTCTCTTGTCCCTATCCCTTATCTTCTTTGCTCTCCCAAATGCCTTGTCCAGCAGTTCATCTGCATTCTTGATTGGAGGAATGTCAAACATAAATGTTAAAGCGGAGCAAGTATAAAAAGAAAAAGTTTATGATACAAAAATCAATTTAGTTATGATCAAAATGAATGAGGGATTTATTCTTTCAAATAAGATAAGACTTGCCATATTTACTGAGATAGCCTCTGGAGAAAAGAGAATAGACAGAATAGCCAAGAAAAACCACATCATAGAAAAGGCAGCCATGCAGGCGGCGGAGGAGCTGAAGCAGCACGGTCTGATAGAAGAGAAGGAAGAAGGATACGAATTAACAGAGGAAGGAAGAAAAATATACGCAAAAATGAAGGGCAGTCAAGAAATATAAATGAAAGGAAAGGTCATTTCGGGAATTGGAGAGGGAGCAAAATTCATTTCCATGAAGGAGTACAGAGAAAGGATAGAGAGTATAGTGGGTTTTTTTCCCTATCCCGGCACACTAAATATTGAATCGAACATAAATCTCCTAAAAATAGAGGGAATTAAAGTAGATGGGTTTGTAAAAAACGGAAGGAATTTTGGAGGGTTGAATATCTTTCCGGCAAAGTTAAATGGAATGAATGTGGCTGTAATAGTTCCTGAAAAGAGGAGGCACGGGCATATTGAAATAATAGCATCAGAAAATCTAAGAATAAAATATGGACTTAATGACGGAGATTATGTGGAGTTCCGCTTCATTCCATTTATAAAGAGGAGGAGAAAATACAGGCTCAAATGCAATGGAAATGGAAACATAAAGATATTTTACGAGCCCCCATACAGAAGGAATGCCATTTTCGAAGAGTGTGTTGAGGATGGTAAAGGAAAAAAATTGTTGCCAGCTGCAAGTGTGGCATCATACATATTTGCAGGAGATTATAAAAAAACATATCCCACATTGATGAAATGGGTTAAAAAAAGATATCAGATAATGTCACCTGCAGTGCTGATTGAATATGGAAAACTTAAAGAATGGCAGGTGGAAGTAAAGTTAAATTCCATGTAGGCTATCTGCCAAGAGTCTCATCAAAGAAGGTTCCTATCACCCCACTCCTGCCAGATGTATTCTGGTGTGGAAGGAATGGATATATGGCCATTGCAAGATTATGAAGGGTCATTGATTGAAGTATGACTTTACCAGGTCCTTCAAGAATTGTGAGAAATAGTCCTTCGCCGCCAAAAAATATGGTTTTTATTCCCCTTACAGTTGTTATTTCATATTTTACTGACTCTTCCCATCCAACAACACTGCCTGTATCCACCTTTATTTTTTCTCCTTCCTTCAGCTCCATCTCCACAAAATCACCACATGCATGTATGAACGCCTTTCCATTGCCAGATAATCTTTCCAGTATGAAGCCTTCGCCTCCAAAAAAGATGGAGCCAAGTCTTTTCTGAAATGCCATGCTGAGTTCAACACCGTCCTCTGCACACAGAAATGCATCCTTCTGAACAATGAAGCTGCTTCCATTCAGTTCTATCTCCTTTATTTTCCCGGGGGCATTTCCTGCAAATCCCACATAACCCTTTCCATGCTCTGGATAAAATTCCGTCATGAAAAATGTCTCTCCCATGAGCTTCCTGCCTATCCCCTTCAGCAGGCCGCCTCTCGCCTTCGCCTCCATTTTTATGTTGTCGCTCATGTAAACCATGGAGCCTGCCTCTGCGTAAATTTTCTCCCCCTCATTCAAAAATAGAGTAACTATCTGAAGATTATCTCCTGTTATTTTATATTCCATGATAATATAGATTGGATAAAATATAATGTTTTTCATTTTTGTATCTTTCCATCGACAAAGTGATTTCCGCAATATAAAAAACTCTGTGTTATTTCATCATCCATCCATAAAAATAAAATTTGTGGCAGTAATACAAATCATGGCAAGGATATTCATAACACGAAGATTGCCGGAAGAAGGGCTGAGAATGCTTGAAGGGCATGACATTGAAATTTACGAAGGTGATGCACCTCCATCAAAGGAGGAGATAATTGAGGGTGTCAGGAATAAAGATGCTCTCATATGCCTTTTAACAGATAAAATAGATTCTGAAGTTATGGATGCCTCTCCAAAATTGAAAATCATAGCCAACTATGCTGTGGGATATGACAACATAGATATCAGAGAGGCAACGAAAAGAGGGATAGTGGTTACAAACACTCCCGGAGTGCTTACGGAGACTGTTGCGGATCTGGCATGGGCCTTGATAATGTCGATTG
This sequence comes from Thermoplasmata archaeon, assembly GCA_021162815.1. GTDB lineage: Archaea > Thermoplasmatota > E2 > UBA202 > JdFR-43 > JAGGXW01. The sequence goes on from JAGGXW010000021.1 coordinate 28,543, forward strand.
CAAGGAGAATCGTTGAAGGAGATGAGTTTATGAGGGAGGGTAAATTCAAAGGATGGGCCCCAATGCTCATGCTTGGTGGTGACATATATGGAAAAACTCTCGGCATAATAGGAGCAGGAAGAATAGGAAGGGCTGTCGCAAAAAGGGCAAGGGGTTTTGACATGAAAATTCTTTATTACAGCAGAAAAAGGAATGAGGAAATGGAAAGCTACGGAGGAAAATTTGTTGATATGGAAACACTTCTAAAAAAAGCAGATTTTGTAACATTGCATGTTCCTCTGACGGAAGAAACATATCACATGATAGGAGAAAGAGAGCTTAAAATGATGAAGAAAACAGCCTATCTGATAAATACAGCCAGAGGAAAGTGCGTTGATGAGGATGCATTATACAGGGCTCTTGCAAACAGGGAAATTGCAGGCGCCGCCTTAGATGTTTTTGAAAACGAGCCAAGCGTTCATGAAGGGCTGCTCAGGTTAAAGAATGTTGTTTTAACGCCCCACATAGGCTCTGCTTCCTATGAAACAAGGAGCAGAATGGCTGTGATGGTGGTAGAGGATGTTCTCGCCGTTTTGAATGGACAAAAGCCCAAAAACTGCGTGAACCCGGAAGTGTATGGTGATATTTCATGAAATGGATATATGCAGTTATTGCCATATTCCTCACAGGATGCATTCTCATGCCTGATATAACAAGGGAGGGATTCACTGAAAAGGATTTGATTGCACCACATCCATGGCATGGTTATCTGGATACAAAGCCATATGGAAAGGATAGCTTTATCCATTACGGGAGATATGACATAAAATGGAGTATTGGAAAACTTTATCCGGGATATAATGGAGTGGTGAAAATAGATATTGCAAATATTGGAAGCACCGATATTTTCATTTACAACATTGATATGAAGGTGGATGGAAAATCAAACATGTGGCTTGATGATAATAATCACGGGTTATATGTGAATAGGGGAGAGACAAAAACATTTTATGTCTCTTTTAAATGCCCCTCGGCAGGAAAGCATAACTATAGCATAGGAGTATACTACATGGCGAGAAAATTTTTATGGTATGACTGCGGCTCATATTACACTGGCACATATATTCTCAACATATCCCATTACGGGAATAAAATAAACTACAGATATATCAAGAATTATTATGTTTATTTCGATAAGATAAACAAGCTGGTAAACACAATTGACCCAACGGTCATGAATAAGGAGGCGATAGCAACGGCAGGATATGGAAGTGACTACAACATCGCCAAAGTATGTGCCATCTTCAATTACGTTCTAAACAACATGCAGTACAAAAACGACACAGATGGTGACATATGGAACAGCCCATCCACAGCCCTGCTGGAAGGAGGAGACTGCGAAGAATTTGCCATGACCATGGCAGCCATGACGGAGGCGGCGGGAGGCACCACAAGGGTGTATCTGACAGATAATCATGCGTTTGCCGCCATTTATATAGGAAAGGATTTGAATCTGCTGAACAGCATAGATTCCTTTTACCATGCCAATTTGAGTTATGCCCTCTTCAATGACAGTCTTGGCTACTGGATAGTTGCTGATCCATTATCCTCCTCTTACCTCGGTGGGCTTCCTGTAGGAGGATTTGCATATGGTAAAGATGGGAAGACATATAAGTGGAGCATCTCGACAAATGAACTTTATTCAATAGATGTAATGAAGGATTGATGCCATGACAACATTAATAAAATGGATGTGCATATATAAAAACAATATTTAGATGCAACCTAAAAAGGTGGAAAATATGGAAAAGAAAAAGATATTCGTGTACACAAGCAGAACATGCATCAGAAGAAAACTTGATGCGAGGAGGATAGCTGACTATTTCGCAGCCAACGGACATGAAATTATCTTTGATCCGAGAAAGGCGGATTACATAATACTTGTTACATGTTCTGATACAAATAGCAGAATGGAAATCTCTCTGAAATATGTTAAGAGATTCATGAAGTATAAAGGAGAGTTGATTGTTGCTGGCTGTCTTCCTGGAATAGACCCGGATAAGCTTGAAGAGATATTTCATGGAAAAACCGTTGTTACGGAACACCTGCACAAAATAGATGAGTATTTCCCGGAGCATAAGATAAAGTTCAATCAGATTCCTGATGCCAACATCCCATGGCAGAATATAGATGAAAGCAGACCATACTGGGCATTGCTCAATTTGATGAAAAAATCAAAGACTGTTAGAAGTACTTACAAAAAAATGCTGAAATTAATAAGAAACAGCGCCTTGTGGAAAACAGCAGTTACAACATGGTATGGAACCTTTGCAGAAAACCCCTATATAATAAGAACATCATGGGGATGCACCGGGAACTGTGCATACTGCGCCATTAAAAAGGCCATAGGAAGATTGAGGAGTAAACCGATTGAGGTAATATTGTATGAGTTCAAACAAGGACTGAAAAAGGGATACAAATATTTCATATTTGATGCTGATGACATAGGAGGATATGGAATCGATATAGGGGAAAATCTTCCAAGGCTCCTGGATGCAATAACCAGTGTTCCAGGAGATTACACCATGGATGTACATTACATACACCCGGGATGGATTGTTAAATATGCAGATGAGCTTGTTGAAATACTGAAAAGAGGAAAAATAAAGAGAATTGGTTCTTCAATCCAGTCAGGCAATCCGAGGATTCTGAAGCTCATGCACAGATATTCAAATACAGATAAAATGAAAGAAGCATATAAAAGAATAAAGGAAGCATATCCTCCCCTTATCATCGAAACAGAATCCATATGTGGATTTCCATCAGAAACATGGGATGAATTCATGGATACATTGAATTTCATAACGGAAGTGGGATTTGACTGGGGTGTAATATTTCCATTTTCAGAGAAGAGAGGTACAGAGGCGGAGAAAATAGAGCCAAAGGTTCCACAGGATGAGATAATGAGGAGAATGAAATATGCCAAGAAATTCCTCAGGAAGAATGGATATGATGTGAGATATGAACTCTATCTCAAAAGCCTTTCAGAGAATATACTGGTGTATAGTAAAATAAAGTAAGCCAAACAAAAATATGATATGAAAAGAATTTGAATGCCCTTTAAATTAATGCAGTTCAAATAAGCAGGAAGAATATTATATAAAAGATATAGAATCCATGAACCATGATACAAAATATTGAAGCAATATTTTTAGAAAATATGATTCAAAGAGATTGGATATGGGTCCATGTAAACCAAGAGGTTGTGTATCCATTATTTTCTTTACTGCCACAATTCTGTCCACATATATTCTCTTGCTTGCATTTCCACATGATATCCATGCAATCTTATTACTCTTAGAAACGGTCAATGGAAACCTAAAAACATGATATTTTCCATCCATCAATCTGTAAACTTTCTGCTCCTTTTCTTTTCCTGGATAGATTCCCATTACAAAAGCAGTATCTGATGGTTTTGCATTTTCCTTAATATCTGCCCTAACATATGCATAAAGACTCCAGTTGCCTGATGGCAGAAGATACATTGGAAGATTTATTGCCCATTCATTGCCAGAATATACAACCGCTCCATGATCAGATGCATTCATATCCTCAATAAAAGTGGCGCCACAGCAAATGGAAAAATCCATGTCCTGAAAATCAATCCATTTTCTTCCAAAAGCAATTCCCGGCGAGGGCGGCATGATGCGGGTTATGTTTATGGCATCCAGCAGGCAGGAAACCGGGAGATCTTCGGAATAGTATGTGATATTTGCTTCCCTTATATATCTTTCAAATCTGGCTTTTCTTTCAGGATTATCTCTCCATTCTTCCCCCCTTTCTTCAGCTTCATGTTTATAAAGATGTTTTCTAAGCAGAATCACCATATCAACTCCGAGACGAACACTATGAATATGTTTTGAGTATATTCCATCAACACAACTATCGGCCTTTTCCATGAGTTCATCTGCTTTTTTAATAAAATCAAGATTGAGATAATCTGCAGTTACAGGCTGTTTTATCATGAGAGAGCCATTTGATTCAGCAAATGATTGATGCAGGAGTTCTATATACTCCTTTATATATGGCGAGGCATTTCCATAGTAATAATCACAGAATTCATTTATGAGATTATGATAATCCTGCTCTGGATCCCATAGCAAACGGGATGCAACCCATGCTCTCAGATATGCAAATTCAGCTCCCTGAGTATTGTATGCGCCCTCTCCAAAATAGGATTTTAAAGATTCAAGAGAGGAAAGATATTTTATATTCTCCATCATGGGATATATAGTGGGCCATGGCTGAAGGTAATTCTGAAAATTGGTTATATAATCCCAGATTGCCAGAGAGGATGCTATCTCATTCCAGCCATTAAAGGCTTCCTGCTCCTTAAAATTATGTGTATCATTATATGGATAACCAAAATTTGCCTCTATGGGGGCAATCTCGATCATAACATAGGGCGGGATTTTCATATCCAATGGAGGCATGAAACTCCACTGATATGCAAGGGTGCTTAGATGGGCAGATGGATAAACCTTCCTCACCCTATCCGTAACATTGATTACAAGATCAACAATGGGCGCAGATAGCCTGCCGCCATGTTTTTCGGCAAATTTCAAGGATTCCTCATCCGGTTGCCATCCTCTGTCTTCCTGGGAGAAGGAATACCATGGCGATATGTCATTGGAGGCTATCTTATTTATGAAATAATCTGCTGCTTCCTTTCTCACCTCCTCGCTCATAGCAAGTACCTGTCCTCCATAATGGTATTCGGGAGATATTATTTCCTGAAAATTATGTCCTCCGTAAGGAGCATCTTTTGACCATGTATTTATTTCTGGAGGATAATCCATGTATTCCCTATGCGTTCCTCCTCTGCATCCATTCAGCAAATTGTGCTGCCTGTAATATGCGTCATCAGTGTCTCCACTAAAGATCTCTCTATACAGAAAACGAGGGTTCTGGATGTCATCTGTATGATTGACGGCAAGTAAATTGGTAGATGGAATAACCTCAAAATCGGGAGAGAGCCATCTCACACCCAGATAATGGTCAAGAAAGTAATAGACACCGTACAATGTTCCTCTGTCAATATTTCCGGCAATGTAAATATTGTCTCCATATGTTAAAATTTTAAACCCATCTGCAATAATGGAGTCAAATTCCATTTCATTTTCTATTCTCCTTGTTAGGGGATTATTTTTTCCAATAACAATTAAATTTTTTTCATCACCGGGAGAGGTAATTACTCTGAAGGGTGCAGAGGAGATTTTCTCAAGATAAAATGCAAGTTCTTCAGCAGCATGTTTAATAATTTCACTTTCATTTGCACCATAAAAAATTGAATAATATGACTTTCCATTTAATGCTATGATTATTTCATCATTTGCTGTGACATTTATAGGATAGAATGATGAGGTAAAGATTAACACAATTATGAAGATTGATAACAGAGATTTTCTCATCAAATTATTAAAAAGCGAGGATATATATTGATTATTGTGAAAATAAATAATTAATGATAGAACATCAATCTTTCTTGCCTCATAATCTCTATCTATATTTCAAAATCAGGATAAAATAAATTATGGCCGCAAGTATAAAGCTGAATAAAAGTCCGAGCCATGGAGTTCCAGAAGCAAATGCCACTATCCATATAAACCATACAATAATCATGCTGAGCAAAGCAATTAAAATCCATTTTTTAAGAGATATCTCCTCTTCCATGCTTTCACCTATTTATTTTGCACAATATCATTAAATAAATTTTTTTCCATACTTTTTATCTTTCATACTCATATGGAAATAAACGGGGCATCCAGTCGAATTTGACACAAGGCTCAAAATCTAATCCATATCCGTGAATTGGTTTTGGTAAGGGCAATTTCCATGTGTCCCAATAATTTCTCAACCACAGAGTAATTGGTGCAGCAATAAAAGTTTCATCTTTTTCATTTTTTAAAAAATTATTTCTCAATATTGCATTCACAAAACAAAGGGTCATATTTATACCGCATCTGTTACCCTTAAAATTATTTTTTGATATCATGTTCAGAGCAGAGAAAATGGCAATATCCAATCCCTGCTTATTATTCTCAAAAGAATTTCTTCTTATAATATTCACAAATGAACTCCATATCAAGCATCCATCATAGGTGGAATTGGGGTTTGTCGAATAAATCAGAATGAATAAGGAAATTGCCATGTAGGTGTTTATGTTATGAACGATAGCCATGGCAATTATATGTTTCATTCTCATTGATTTTTTCCTGTATCTTGTGAATAATAA
>JAGGXW010000051.1 GCA_021162815.1 Thermoplasmata archaeon
GACCCATCAGGAGCAATGATGGAGTATAAGGCTACAGCCGAGGGAGAGGGAAGAGATGCTGCCATATCATATTTTGAAGAGAATTACAGGGAAAATATGAGCATGAAGGAAGCAATAGAGATGGGAAAAGAGGCAATAAAGATTGCAAAGAAAAGCGAGGATGTGGAAATGGAGATTGCTATCATTGATAAAAGAGGATTCAGGATAAAGAAGTTCTGATCTTTTTGATAAATTCCTCCATATTTTTGTAATGCGTTCCTATCCAGTATATTCTCCCGCATTTTGGACAAATATAGAATTCATCATGCATCTGGTAAACATGTTCCGGAACCTTTCCCTTAACATACTCTTTATCTATTTTCCTCACCACCTCATTGCATACTGTGCATCTGGTTAAAATACGTTCATCATCTATCTCTACTCCTGCTTTCCTTATCACTTCCTCCAGCTGGTGCTGAAGATTATCACTTTCAATGTATATGGCAGCTGGAGTTTTAAAGAACAGTTCCCTATCTCTCGTTAACAGAATTCTTTTCTCCTCTGCTGCCAGTCTGGAAATGTTGCTATCTTCCATATTTTTGACATAGAGAGTGTCGAAGCCGAGGATGCGAAGCCATTTGGCAAGAGTGCCAAGCATCTCATCGCATATAAATTTCACAAATAATATTATATAATAGAAGATAAATTCTTTCCGATGACCATAATAGAAAAGATATTTGCATCCCATACTGAGGATAAAGTAGAGGTTGGGGAAACAATATGGCTGAAAATAGATGTGAGGACAGCCAGAGATTTTGGAGGAGCACAGGTTGTAAAAAATCTTGAGGAAAATTATGAAGGCGATTACATAGATGATGCATCAAAAACATTTTTCACATTTGATACAAACGCACCTGCAAAGACCATAGGTTATGCCAACAATCAGCAAATATGCAGAATTTTTGCCAGAAAGCATGGAATAAAGGTGTATGATGTTGACTCGGGCATAGGAAGTCATGTTTTAATGGAGGAGGGAATAATACATACTGGAAAAACAGCTGTGGGGACAGACAGTCATTACAACATTGTTGGGGCCATAGGCGCCTTCGGCCAGGGAATGGGAGATGTGGACATAGCATTTGTTTTTAAAACTGGAAAAACATGGTTTGAGGTTCCTCCAACAATAAAGGTCAATTTTACAGGCATGCCTGAGGGAATGTGGAGCGCCAAAGACCTTGCCCTTTTCACAATAAAGGCACTGGGAAAAAGGGCCCTTGGAAAGGCAATTGAGTTTTATGGAGAAATTCTGGATAAAATGTCGGTGGATGCCAGAATAACCCTCGCCTCCATGGTGACTGAGATGGGAGGAATAATAGGCTTCATACCCCCAAATGATGAAGTAATAAAATGGATGGAGAAGAATGCTGGCGTCAAAATCTCGCCCGTGTATGCTGATGAAGATGCAACCTATGAAAAGGAAATTGATATAGATGTGAGCAATCTACAGCCAATGATAGCATTGCCTGGAAGCCCATCCAATGTAGTGCCTGTAAGTCATGTTGAGGGGAAGGCAATAGACAGTGTATTCATAGGCTCCTGCACAAACGGAAGATATGAGGATATGAAGGTAACATGCAAAATACTGGAGGGAAGAAAGGTGCATGAAAATGTTATGCTCAAGGTTGTGCCAACCACAAGAAGGATATGGAAGCAGATACTGGAGGAGGGAATGATTAAAAAGATGTTTGATGCCGGAGCAATAATAAGCAATCCAGGATGTGCTGGCTGCGCCGCAGGCCAGATAGGAATGACCGGAGAACATGAGGTACAGCTATCAACAGCCAACAGAAATTTCAAGGGAAAGCAGGGTCTGGGAGATACATATCTTTGCTCCCCACAAACGGCTGCCGCAAGCGCGGTGGCAGGGTATATAACAGAGGTGATATGATGATAAGGGGAAGAGTGTGGAGAATTGAAAGAGATGGAAAACTCATCGATGATATCGATACAGATATGATTTTTCATAACAAATATTTGCACATAGTGGATAAAAAGGAGACAGCAAAATATGCATTCAGCAACCTTGATGGATGGCGAGATTTTCCTGAAAAGGCAAGGGAGAATGACATACTGATAGTGGGAGAGAATTTCGGATGTGGTTCATCAAGACAGCAGGCTGTGGACTGCTTTCTTAGCCTTGGCATAAAGGCAATAATTGGCAAATCATTTGGGGCAATCTACAAGAGAAACGCCATAAACTCGGGTCTTGCCATATTTGAATGTCCCGATATTGATAAGGCAGATATAAAAACAGGAGATGAGATTGAGATTGACATAGAAAATGGTTTAATATTCAAGGATGGGAGAGTGGTGGCAAAGGCAAAGCCAATGACCAAGGTTCAACTAGAGATATACAGAGCTGGAAACCTGTTCAAATATGCAAAACATCAGTCTCCATAACTCTCTATGCTTGTGAGCGTCTCCTTTATCCTTCTTGATACCTCATCTATATTTAACTCCATTCAACCCCTCCCTGTAAACTAAAAAAATCAGATGCTATATAATAAATTTTCTAAATTTTTTGATGGATGTAGAGTACGAATATTTTTTCGCTTATTTAAATTTGTGTTGAGTACGAATATTTTATACTCTACTACAAATTTAATTCATTTTCATGCAATTTTCAATCATTCCATAACCTCAAACATACCAAATCCTTGAGAGTTTTTACTTCCCAATCCACTATAATAACTTAATTTAAGTAGTTTTCGATTACCATTTAAAACAAATATTCCCATCCAGCCTTTTATTATGGTGCCCCTATAGATGATCACTTTTTCTTTTGGTTTGCCTTTAATTTTTAATTTTAATTTTCTCGCTCTCGGTTTTTTCTTATAAAACGCTTCATATTTTTTTCTCAGATTTTTATCTATCAAATCAACAAATTCTCTTTCATATGGAGAGTAATAATATGTTTTCTTTTTCCCATCTGGTGTTGCCAACGTACTGTAAACAACTACAGGAGATAACATTTTTATTTTTATTTCATCTTTTATTTCAGGTTCAGAATGAACTATAATAGACTCGACATAGATTTTATTTTTAACCAATTCCAATTTGTTTTCTCTCACCAATGTATTGCCCAATTCACTTATGAACCTATCCAAGGGAGAACTTATGGTTAGAGAAACAGGAGGATAAAATTTGATTTTGTCCCCTAATATCCTATATTTTCCATTTAGTCTGGAAAATGTAAACATTTTAAATCTTCTTTTACCAACAGTAAAACCAAAATCATGCAAAAATTTACCTAATTCAGGAGAAACATGCCGATACAAAAAACTTTGTATAGTGTAGTTATAATGAAGAGGTAAAACTATATCATCTTGGGAGTTTAATACCAAAGTTAATCTCATTTAAATTATATCTAAAGATCAATATAAATTATTTTTCATCTCCTTATCATTGACCAGAGTTCCAGAAAAACAGCCAGTGCAAATATAACTCCTCCAATCCAGTTTCCAATTATGGCAATGAATATGCCAATCAGTATGCCGATTATGGCAAGGTAGTCAATGAAAGTGGCTCTCTTTATTCTTCCTTCCCTTCCCTGCCCCGCTGTATTTCCGGATTTCATCCTGAATAAACTGGGCCGGGATTAAATATTTTCTGAATTATTCTCCTCCTTCCATTTTCCAGTTGTTATGTACTCATCTATGGCCTCTGCCGCCTTCTTGCCATCACCCATAGCAAGCACCACCGTTGCCTCTCCTCTGACTGCATCTCCACCAGCAAAAACCCCTTCAACGCTCGTCCTGTACTTATCATCCACAACAATTGTGCCCCAGTCAGTGACTTCAAGCCCCTCAACGCACTCACATAGTATTTTATTTGGCTTCTGCCCTATGGCAAAAACAACAGCATCCACCTCTATTCCAAATTCTGTGCCAGGTATGGGAACAGGTTTTCTTCTTCCATCCTTGCCGGGCTCTCCGAGTTCATTCATTATGAGCTTCACCACTTTAACATTACCGTCCTCATCTCCCACAAATTCAATGGGACTAACAAGGAACATGAACTGTATACCTTCCTGCTCGGCATGCTCTATTTCCTCCTCTCTCGCTGTCATGTATTCTCTTGTCCTCCTGTAAAGGATGTAAACACGCTCATATCCAACACGCAGAGCACTTCTTGCCGCATCCATTGCAACATTTCCTCCACCTATAACGGCAAGAGTTTTACCCTTCTTTATGGGGGTATCATACTCTGGAAACTTATATGCTTTCATCAGATTGATTCTTGTTAGAAATTCATTGGCAGAGTATATTCCCTTCAGATTAACTCCTGACAGATTCAGGAAGCGTGGAGTTCCTGCTCCTGTACCTATGAAAACTGCATCATATTCCTTCATTATTTCATCAAAGGACAAGGTTTTACCAACAACAACATTTGTCATGAATTTCACACCAAGTTTTTTGAGATAATCAACCTCATATCTAACTATGTCCTTTGGCAATCTGAATTCCGGGATTCCATATATCAAAACACCTCCCTCACTGTGAAGTGCTTCAAAAACTGTAACATCATATCCTTTCTTAATTAAATCAAAGGAGCATGAAAGCCCTGCAGGTCCTGAACCAATAATTGCCACCTTCTTTCCATTCTTGGGCTCCATTTTAACCTCTGCTTCTATTCCATGCTCTCTGGCATAATCAGCAACAAATCTCTCGAGCTTGCCTATATTGACTCTATCTCCCAGCTTACCCATCATGCAGTGCATCTCACACTGCTCTTCCTGAGGACATACCCTGCCAGTTATGCCCGGCAATGAATTTGTCTCCTTGATGGTCTCAAGGGCACCCTTGATATCCTTCTCAATCAATTTTTTTATGAAACCCGGAACGTTAACATTGACAGGACATCCTTTTATGCATGGAGCTATATTATATGGACACTGCAAGCACCTGCTTGCCTCCTCAATGGCAAGTTCCATTGTGTATCCAAGAGAAACTTCATTAAAATTGTGAATTCTCGCCTTCGGATCCTGCTCAGGAACAAGAATCCTTTCCCTCTTAATTTTCTTCGGCATTTTATCTCCCTCTCATATATCTCTCCATCGCCAGCTTTTCCTCCTCCCTGTATTCCCCAAGCCTCCTCATGAGCTCATCAAAATCCACAGAATGAGCATCAAAATCGGGTCCATCAGCACATGCAAACTTTATCTCTCCATCAACATACACCCTGCAGGCGCCGCACATGCCTGTGCCGTCCACCATGATGGGATTGAGGCTGACTATGGTCTTTATTCCATGCTCCTTTGTTATCTCCGCTATCAGCTTCATCATTATTACAGGACCAACTGCAAAAACATAATCTATTTTCTCCCCACTTTCTATGAGTTCTTTCAGCACATCTGTGGTGAAGCCCTTCCTTACATAACTTCCATCATCTGTTGTTATGAGAAGTTTGTGTGAAGCATCCCTCAAATCATCCTCCAGTATCACAAAGTCTTTGCTTCTGAATCCTGCTATAATCGTTACATTATTCCCTGCATCCTTCATGGCTTTTGCAACCGCATAGGCTATTGGTGTTCCAACTCCTCCTCCTATGATAACGGTGTTGCCAAATTTTTCAACATGGGTGGGCTTTCCCAAGGGACCCACAATATCAAGAATGGCATCACCTGCCTTATAACTTCCAAGCTCATATGTGGTTTTACCCACCTCCTGAAAAACAAGCTCTATTGTCCCTCTATCAGGATGATTCTTGAATATCGTCAACGGAATTCTTTCCCCTTTTTCATGGAGTCTGAGTATCACAAACTGCCCTGCCTTTGCATTTTTTGTGATGAGAGGCGCCTCAATCTCAATTCTCTTAATCCTCTCTGCAAGTTTTTCAATATCAACTATTTTAAACATGTTTCTCATGCTGAATGGATGCAGGGCAATTAAATTTTTTGCTTGAATTCATCCCAAATTTTAAAAAACCTTCCAGTTTACCTTACCATGGAAACGGATATTTTAATAATAGGCGGCGGGCCAGCGGGGCTCACAGTAGCCATGACTGCCAGAGCCAACTATCCGGATAAGCGAATAACAATAGTGAGAAAAGATGATATTGCCATGATTCCTTGTGGCATTCCTTACATATTCGGGACACTCAAGAAAGTGGAGAAAAACAAAATAAATGATGAAATTCTTGCAAAGAATAATATCCAGCTCATAATAGATGAGGTTATTGATGTTGATGTCGGAAATAAAATCGCAAGGTTAAGAAATGATGAGATAAAATATGAAAAACTTGTTCTCGCCACAGGCTCTCTGCCTTCACTGCCAAAAATAGAGGGATATGAACTGAAAAATGTGTTTGGTGTTTACAAGAATGCATCAAAACTTCAGGAAATGCTATCAGCAATAGATGAGGCAGAGAATGTGGTAATAATCGGAGGAGGATTCATAGGTGTGGAATTTGCGGATGAACTTGCAAAGGCGGGAAAGAAAGTATCCATTGTGGAGATACTGCCACATCTGCTATATCTCTCCTTTGATGATGAGTTCTGCGCGATGGCTGAAGAAAAACTGAAAATGAATGGCGTGTCAATATATACGGGAAAGAGGGTTAAGAGAATTGAAGGGAATGAAAGTGTGGAAGGCGTTACATTGGAAGATGGGAGCAGATTGGATGCTGATGTTGTTATAATGGCAACAGGAGCAAAGCCAAATACAGAACTTGCAGAGAAGATGGGACTGAAAACAAGCAAGTATGGGATAGATGTGGATGAATATATGAGAACATCCATGCCGGACATATTTGCAGTTGGAGACTGTGCTGCAAAAAGATGCTTCTTTACCAGAAGACATAAACCCATAATGCTGGCCTCAATAGCCACAGCTGAGGCAAGAGTGGCGGGTTCAAATCTTTATTCAATAAATTCATTCCGCAACATATTTGGAACCTTAGGAATATTCTCAACAAAAATAGGAGATTTAACCCTGGGAGCAGCAGGATTGATAGAGAGAATGGCAGAGGAGGAGGGATTCAAGTACATAGTGGGAGAAAGCAAGGTTGATGATAAGCATCCTTCATCATTACCCGGAACAAGAAAGATAAAGACAAAGTTGCTCTTCTCAAATGATGGCTTTATGATAGGAGGGCAAATAGCAGGAGGAGATACTGTAGGAGAGATAATAAATCTCATAGGATTTGCCATAGAAACAAAAATGACTGCACCGAGATTTGCAAACCTGCAGATTGGAACACATCCACTGCTGACGCCACCGCCAACGGCGCCTGCAACACTCAAAGCTGTGGAGGATGCAATAAGGAAGATTTACAGGAGTGACACAGCATAAACAGGGCACAAAAATAATCGAAATTAATATATAGCAAAATTTACTATAACCACGGAAGGATAGGCTGGTAGCATAGCATCCCATCCCCTCCCGAAGATGCTGTTTTTTATTTGCCTATCCTTCCAACTCCCCATCCTTAAATATGTTAAAAAATGATGGCATGTTCACAGGATGTTTGCCTTTTCAATTGCCTTTTTTCTTATCTCTTCCATGAGATTATTTCCGTGGGCATCGATGGAAACAACCATGGGTCCAAAATTTTCCACCTCAATTGCCCACATGGCATCTGCCATTCCGAGTTCTTCCCAGGCAATGGCTTTAACCCTCTTCATCTTACTTGCTGCAAGAACAGCTGCTCCTCCTGTAAATACGGCATATATTGCGCCATGCTCCCTGCATGCCTGTGCCGTCCTGCTTCCCATACCTCCTTTTCCTATTATTATCCTCGCCCCATACTTCCTTATTATCTCATGCTCGTATGGTTCCATTCTCATGCTTGTTGTTGGGCCAGCTGCAATTATTTCCCATTCCTCATTTCTCCTTGCTATGGGACCGCAGTGATATATGGCGCTGCCAGAAATATCGAAGGGTGGTTTTTCTTTCATCATTCTCTTATGTGCCATATCCCTTGCCGTGAAAATCAGCCCATCAATGTAAATTATGTCTCCAGCATGTATGAATCTAACATCATCTATGGGTAACTTTATTCTATGTTCCATATTCTTCCATCCCCATCTATTTTCAATCTCCTCCTTCTGTTGGCCCAGCACTGCATTGCAACTGCAACTGGAAAAGTGGCAGGATGACGTGAGGAAATGGAGATATGTACATCAAGAGCCGTTATCTTTCCTCCAAGCCCCATGGCTCCTATGCCCAGCTCATTTATCTTCCCCAGCAGCTCCTCCTCCATAGCAGCAATTTCATTATCCTCGCTCCTCTCCCCTATCTTGCGAAGAAGCATCATCTTCGCCATCTTCATGGCAGTATCAGCAGACCCGCCAATGGCAACACCCACAACAACAGGCGGGCAGGCGGCGGGCGCAAGCCTTGCTACTGTATCAAGAACAAATTTTTTTGCTCCCTCAAGCCCATCCCCTGGAAAAAGCATTTTAAGGGCAGAGGCGTTTTCAGAGCCTCCTCCCTTGGGCATTATATCAATAAAGCATTCCTCCCCTGGAATAAGATCGAAATGTATTATGGGCATGCCCCTTCCAACGTTTCCCGTGCTTTTTCCTTTAAGAATATCAATGGCATTATGCCTTAGAGGAACCTTCTCAGTTGCAATCTTAACGGCATCTATTATTGCCTCCTTTATTATTCCCCTGTACTTGAAATCAACGCCCATTTCAACAAAAAATGTCTGCATGCCCGTATCCTGACATATTGGCTTTCTCTCCCTTCTCGCCATCTCAATATTTGTTATTATGTTCTGCAATTGAAGCTTGGCTGTGCCTTCCTCAATTTCATATGCTTTTTTCAGAGCGACTTCAACATCCTCGGGCAGTGTTATAACAGCCTCCTCTATGGCTTTCGCTATTTCCTTGGCAAGTTTATCCTTCATTCACTATGCTCCTTCCACCATCTATCAACATCTTCCTGTATCTTCTCTATTATATCATCACTCAGATGCCTGAATCTGGACTGCAATTTGAAGTATTCCTTGACAGGCTTGAATTTCTTTGGCCTGTAGGTTATCCTCTTCTTCCCTCCATTCTCATTCTCCCATAACGGAAATATGCCTGTTTCAGTAGCAAGTCTCATTATCTCTATTCCCTTGCTGGGATCAGCCCTCCATCCTGTTGGGCATGTTACGATTGCATGAAGAAATCTTGGGCCCTTCACTTTCATTGCCTTCTCAACCTTCTTCTTGAAATCCTGGAAGAATGCGAGATTAACAGTGGCAACATAAGCTGCTTTATGAGCCGCAATTATATCAGCCACAGGCTTTTTGGGCCTGAGATTACCAATGGGATTTGCCTTTCCCACCTCACTTGTGGTTGTCCATGCTCCGTATGGTGTGGCTCCACTCCTCTGTATGCCCGTGTTCATATACGCTTCATTATCATACATAACATAAAGCACATCATGTCCTCTTTCCACCATCCCGCTTAAAGCCTGCATTCCAATATCAGCGGTTCCACCATCTCCTGCAAAGCATATTATGTTTCCCTCCTCTCCAAATTTTTTCATTGCTGCCTCTATACCGCTTGCAACAGCAGCTGAATTCTCAAATGCAACATGAACCCATGGAACTTTCCAGGAGGTGCGAGGATATTCAGTTGTTGCTACCTCAAGACAGCCTGTGGAGTTTACAACAAAGGTATTCTTTCCAGCTATGGCAAGTATGTGCTTTACAAGGGCTGGAACAACGCATCCAGCACACATTCCGTGGCCGGGGGCAAAAAGCCATTCGTCTTTCATATTATCTCCTCCTTTTCAACAGCTTCCTTATCAACATCTATCCAGTTGATTTCATCCACCTCTTCATTCATTGCCTTCTCCGCTATGGAAAGCACTTCCTCAAATGTGTTGAATGTGATATCCCTTCCACCCAATCCAACAATGAAATCAACTATCTTTGGACTCTCATCCATGCCATTCATGGCGGCTGCCACCTCACCATAAACAGCGCCACCAAAACCAAATGAAATGTTTCTGTCAATGACCGCAACGACTTTCTTTCCTTTCAAAGCTTTTCTTATCTCCTCCTTTGGAAATGGTCTAAACACTGTTATCTTGAGCAATCCAATCTTCTTTCCCTCCTTTCTCTTCATCTTTATGAATTCCCTGGCTGTTCCTGTACATGAGCCAAGTGTTATGAACACTATATCAGCATCATCCATCATTTCCTCATTTATTTTACTATATTTCCTTCCGAATTTTGAGGTGAATTCACTGAACACCTCATCTATAACCACAGAAGCATTTTTCATTGCAAGATACTGGGCATATTTGAATTCCATATAATGAGATGGAGAACCAAATGCTCCAAATGTGGCAGGATTGTTGGCATCCAGTGTGAGATATTCTGGCTTCTTTTTGCCTATGAATTCATCAATTTCCTCCTGCTCTGGCACATCCACGGGCTCCATTGTGTGTGTGAGAACAAATGCATCCAGACCAACCATGGAAGGCAGTAAGACTCTCTTATCTTCAGATATCTTAAATGCCATGAGGATCAAATCCAGGCCCTCCTGATTGCTCTCAGCATAAAACTGGAGCCATCCTGCATCCCTCTCCGCCATTGTATCCTGATGGTCACACCATATGTTTATGGGAGCGCTCAAAGCCCTGTTTCCTATTCCCATAACTATTGGCAATCTCATGCCACTCGCTATAAACAATATTTCATGCATCAAAGCCAAGCCCTGTGATGCTGTGGCTGTTCCCACTCTCGCCCCCTTCAGGCTTGCTCCTATGGCAGCGGATATGGCAGAGTGCTCTGATTCCAGAGGTATGAACTCCGCATCAAGCTCTCCATCAGCAATGAACTTTGATATTCTTTCTGGAACGAGTGTGGATGGTGTGATAGGAAACATGGGAAATACATCTATTCTTGCCAGCTTGAATGCATATGCAACTGACTCATTACCTCTCAACATCATCTTCATCATTTCACCTCCTTAACAAAATCTATGGCTTTTACAGGGCATTCATTCACGCATATTCCACACCCCTTGCAGTAATCATAATCGATTACTGGCACGGGCAATTTTTTGATTGGTTCCTTTGGAGCGTCATAATCTTTCCCATCCTCCTTGTATATGGATGGCTCTGGACAGTAAATCCAGCATATCATACATCTTATGCATTTTTCATAGTTTATGATTGGCTTGAATGTTCTCCATGAGCCTGTTTTATTCACAACACTATTTCCCGCATCCTTAACAACTGCTCCTCTCGTTATTTCCTTCATTTTTCCCACCCCAGCACAGTCTTTTCATAAGCCTCGAAGGCAGCAGCAGCATTCTCCTCCTTTTTGGCGGGGGCACGCTCCATTATTGCCTGTTTTACAGAATCAATGCTCACATTCCCTACAGCCTTCGAATATGCTCCGAGTATGGAGGTATTGACAATGGGGGCTGCAGATGAGCCAAGACGATGGGATAGAGCTATTGCTGTTGCATCAACTGTGGCAATGCGATAGTCAAAATCAAATTCATCTGGTTTCTTCGATGTGTTTATTATGATTATGCCATCCTCTTTCAGCCCCTCTGTCACATTAACAACATCAAGCAATGATGGATCGAGAACAACCACGGCATCTGGATTGTAAACATACATTCTTATGTTTATTGGCTTTTCATCAATTCTGGTAAAGGCTCTAACAGGAGCACCCCTCCTCTCCACTCCAAAGAATGGAAAGGACTGGGAATAATTCCCTTCCCTGAAAGCGGCGACGGCAAGTATGTTGGCAGCAGTTACAGCCCCCTGGCCACCTCTTCCATGAAAACGCACCTCATACATGATATCACGCATTGATATGTCGGCAGGCTAAATATAATTTTTCATTCCTCAACATAGGCTTTTAATATGGTTACATTGCTAAGTACATCATCAGCAGGCCAGTTTGAAAGGGCAATATTTGGCCCTAAACTCTTACTGATGGTATGTTCAGGATCAAGATAATCTATGGCTCTAACCACATCCATACCCTCTATAACCTTTCCAAAGACAGCATAGCCACCATCAAGATTGTGATGATCGCCAACACATATGTAGAACTGGCTTGTTGCGCTATCTTTATCATTTCCTCTTGCCATTCCAACTGCCCCATCATCATGCTTGAGCTCTTTATTTATCTCAAGTTTTATCGGCCCATAAGGACTTGGTTTGTAAGTACCATTGGGATAAAATGCTCCTGCCTGAATGACGAAGTTTCTCACAATCCTGTGGAAAATTAAGCCGTCATAAAATCCTGATTTTACAAGCTTAAGAAAATTGGATGCTGTTACAGGCACCTTATCATCATAAACCTTTATTTTTATAACACCCATTCCTGTTTCCAGTACAACCACACTTTCTTTCTCCGTGCATCCTGTGAAGGCAGGGATAAGCAACAGTGCCATAACCAGCAATACCAGATATTTCATATTTGTAATACCCCAGCAGAAAATAAATTTTGGGATGAAATTAAACAAAAAGAATTTGAAGAATAACAACATTAATCATGTGCTGAAGGGAAGGGCTTTTATTGAGTTAACAAGAGCAGACCATGGAGTTATGATTATAATAGCAATACTCATCGGAGCGGTGATAGCAGGAAAATCCCTTCCAGATATATGGAAATTCGTAATGGCATCCGTGGCTGGCTCATTCCTTGAAATGGCATCTTTTGCCCTGAATGATTACTTTGATGTGGAAATAGATACAGCAAACAAAAGAATGGACAGGCCAATTGTGAGGGGAGAGATAAAGAAGGAACATGCTCTTTACACATATTTTATTCTCTTTCCAGTGGGCATAGCAGCAGCGTTGATGGTAAATATTTCATGCTTCCTCATTGCAGTCCTTGCACTAATACTCTCCACCATCTATGATATGAAACTTAAGAAAATAAAATTCATAGGAAATTTTTACATAGCATTTGCTTCTTCAATACCCTTCATATTTGGAGCTCTAACAGTAAGAGAAGAAATACCCTCAATAATATGGGTACTTTTCACAATGGCATTTCTCGCCTCTGCTGGCAGGGAAATAATGAAGGATGTGATTGATCTTGAAGGGGATGCGTTATCGGGAGTGAGTTCATTTGCATCAATTATTGGAAAAAGAGCAGCAAATTACATGGCGTCATTGTTTTACATCTCTGCAATTCTAATTTCATTGATTCCATTTTTCATAAACTTTGACCCATCTTACTTCAACAATCTCTTTTATTTTATAACCATATGGATACCGGATGCCATTTTTCTTTATGTTGTTTATATCCTCATCAAAGGAAATGATGATGAAATCAAAAAATGCAGGAGATATTCCCTAATCGCAATGCTCATTGCCATGCTTGTCATGCTGGTTTCGGCATTCATATAAAGTGTGTAAGAATTAACAATATGAAGTACAAGATAAGGATCGCAACAAAAAAGCATGAAAAAGAAATTCTCTCCATTGCATCAAAATTGAGAGAAAATCCTTTCATTATTTTACCAGAATGCAGATGTAAAAAATGTCCTTTTGAAAAAATAAAAAAGGAAATTGAAAGATTGAAGGATGAAAATTATCTCAAGAAGGCAGCAAAGGGCAAGGGGCTTATCTCTGCTCTCGCTGCCACCATAATGATGGATGAGGAGCATAAAATTCCATACATTGCATTCAGAAAGATGGGGAATGAGGATGTCTTCTATGCAAAAAGAGGTAAAGCAAAAGATGAGTACCTCATAGCAGTTCAGAACTGGGATAAACCGAATTTAAGGTTGCTTGCATACCTCAACATTGCCAGGAAAAAGAAAATAGGCCTCTTTTCTGTTGAGGACAAACTGATATGCTCGGATGATGTTCCGCCAGAATTCATGAAATTTATAGGCAGCAGATTCAGATGCAATGATAAAGATTACATACTGCTTAAATGGAGAGGAAATGAGATAAAATTATGCGGGAAGGGAAACAGCATAATGGAGCTCACCCAGTACTTCTACCATCCTTCATTTGAAAAGGAGGCTGAAATAGAGGTACATGCAGAGTTTTTTGAATGCGCTGTGCAGTGCAAAGAATGCATAATAAAGGATGCAATTGAACAGAAAATAGATGCCTCTTTCTACCTAAAGGGAAGAATGTCAGATGAAAAGTTCATCTCAAATTACAGGAATAAGGTGATGTGGGAGGTGGAAAAGAAAAAGGTTTTCATCGCGGGCAATAAATGTTATGGAAACAGCATGGAAGAATTTATGAATGTGCTGAAACCCAAGGAATGGGAAGTGGATGAGATAAGAAAAATACTGGAGGATGAAAGAAAGGCAATAATACTGGAGCAGGCATCCAGTGCAAAACTTCTTGAAAAATATGGAATTGATTCAATGAAGTTGAAGGAAGAATGGATGAATGAAAAGATAAGGGAGAAGATGGATAAACTTCCTCCTGTTGGCAATGGAAAAATAAGCAGATTCATTGACAGGATAGCCAGAGAATACATAATAGAGGGAAAGGAAGGAGTGGAAAAAATTGCAAAAGATGCCAAAGATGTAAAGGAAAAGGCAATTTCATATGCTTTTATCAAGGCAGCGGGAGCAAAAATCGAGGGATGGAAGTATTCTGATATGGAGAAGGAATTTGGAGAATATCTGATCCAGTACGCCTCTGCCGTGCTCAAGGCGAGAGGAAATGAATATAAAGAGGCTGTAAATAGGATGGCGAAGGAGGCTGGCGAGTGATGATGGAGAGAAGTGCTGGAGGAGTGATATTTCATGGAAAGGAATTCCTTCTGCTGAAATACGGATGGGGACACTGGGGGTTTGTAAAGGGAAATATTGAAAAGGGAGAGAGCGAAGAGGAGGCTTTTCTGAGAGAGGCTGAAGAGGAAGCAGGAATTGGAAGGGATAAACTCACAATAATTGATGGTTTCAGGGAAAAAATAAGCTATTTTTACAGGAGGGAGGGGAAAACAATTTTCAAGGAAGTTGTGTACTTTGTTGCGGAGAGCATGACAAGAGAAATAAAACTCTCATTTGAACACACTGATTATGCATGGCTTTCATTTGAAGATGCCATCCGGAAGATAACGTATGAAGGTGATAGAAAGGTGCTTGTGAAGGCTCATGATTTTCTGAAGATGAAAGGAAAAATGTAAAAATGATGGTTGCATAACAAGAATGTGCATGAATTAGAAGCTCTCTTCAATCCAAAAAGTGTGGCCATCATTGGAGCGTCACACCATGAAGGCAAGATAGGAAATATCGTTGTGAGAAACATTGTCTCATCGGGTTATAAAGGAAAGATATATCCCGTCAACCCAAAGGGGGGAGAGATTTTAGGCCTTAAAGTTTACAGAAGAATTGAGGATATTCCTATCAATGTGGATATTTCCATAATAGTTGTTCCTGCCAAAATAGCTGTTAAAAGTGTTGAGGAAGCTGCAAAGAAATCAAAATTTATAATAGTCATAACCTCGGGCTTTTCCGAAATAGGAAATATTGAGGAGGAAAGAAGGCTTGTGGAGGCTGCAAAGAAACATGGTGCAAGGTTGCTCGGGCCCAATGTTTTTGGGATATACTCCGCTCATGCTCCAATAAACGCAACATTCGGGCCGGAAAACATAATGAAAGGGAAGATAGGCGTTGTTTCTCAATCTGGAGCTCTTGGAATAGCAATGATAGGCAGGGCAGCAGATGATAACATGGGGCTGTCAGCCATAGTTTCAATAGGAAATAAAGCTGACCTTGATGAAGTGGAAATTCTGTCCTACCTATTCCACGATGATTTAACCAAAGTAATTTTCATGTATCTGGAAGGCCTGGAAAATGGAAAAAAATTCATGGAAGTTATAAGAAACAAACCCGATGAAAAGAAGCTCGTTGTTCTCAAGGCAGGCAGGAGCAAGGCAGGAGCAAGAGCTGTGGCGTCCCATACTGGCTCGCTGGCAGGAAGTGATGAAATATTCAGCGCAGTCTTCAGGCAGCTTGGAATATTGAGGGCTGATGGACTGGAGGATGGACTAAACTGGACAACAACCATAGCTTCATCACCTGCTCCAAAGGGCAGGAATGTGGTCATAGTGACAAATGGAGGAGGACTTGGTGTCGTGGCTGCAGATGCATGCGAGAAGTATGGATTGCATCTTTACGATGATATGGAAGAGTTAAAGAAAACTTTTGAGGATGTCATGCCTGAGTTTGGTTCTTACAAAAACCCTGTGGATATAACAGGGCAGGCTGGGGCTGAAGAATATGAAAAGGCTCTGGAGAGGGCATTCAATGATGAAAACATACACGCCATACTTGCTCTTTACTGTGAGAGAGGAGATGCAGAGCTTGAGGAACTGAAAAATGCCCTGATAAAAGTTCATAAGAGAAATGAGGGAAAGAAGCCTGCATTATATGTCTTATTTGGTGGGGAAGGCTCAAGCAGCATAATAAAAGCTCTCAAAAAGAATGGCATACCTGCCTTTGGGGATGTTGAAGATGCAGTCTCATCTCTCTATGCTCTCTACAAAGCTAATGAAAGAAAGGTTGAAGGAGAATTTGAAGAGATAGAAATGGATGAGGAAAGAATAAGAAAGGTGATAAATAGAGCATCCAGAGCCAAAAGAAGCAGGTTGCTGAGTCATGAGGCAAAGGAGATTTTGAGAGCTGCTGGCATAGACGTCCCTGATTTCAAAGTTGTTAAAAGCATAGAAGAGGCAGTAAAAGCTGCGAGAAAGATAGGATATCCTGTTGCAATGAAGGTTGTATCCGAGGATATAATTCATAAAACTGATGTGGGAGGAGTGGTTCTAAACATAGACAATGACGAGGAAGCCATGGATGCCTATGAATCTATAATGAAGAACTGCAAAATAAATGTTCCAAAAGCAAAGATAGAGGGAATAGAGGTTTCTAAAATGCTTGATAAGGGAACGGAAACAATAGTGGGCGCCACCACAGATGCTTCCTTTGGCAAGATAATCATGTTTGGACTTGGAGGAATATATGTTGAGGTGCTTAAAGATGTCACATTCAGGGTCGCTCCTGTTCCCAAGAAGGAGATAGAAAGAATGGTGAGAGAGATAGATTCCTATCCCATTCTGACAGGGGTGAGAGGAGAGGGAAGGAGAGATATAAATGCAATAGTGGACACCATATACCGTGTTGGTATGCTTGTTAGCAAATTTGATGAAATATCCGAGTTAGATATAAATCCGCTGATGGTATATGAAAAAGGTGCCAAGGTTGTAGATGCAAGAATGGTTATAAAGGTGAGAAAATGAGAAAGATTGTTGTTTCCTCTCTGGAGGAAAAGGCGGGAAAAACCGTTGCCATTGCGGCAATGTCAAAACTGTTTGATGGGAAAATCGGCTACATGAAGCCTTTCGGAAACAAACCTGTATATGATGGCAAAAGGCTGACTGACTATGATGCCCTTCTTTTCAAAGAACTTTTTGATTTGCCATACACCGCCCAGGAAATGGTGCTTGGTGTTCATTATTCCAGAATAATGGCATACAAAAATATTGAGGAGGAGTTTAGAAACAGGTATAAAAAACTTTCAAAGGGGAGGGATATTTTCATAGTTGAGGGAGGAGAAACTATATGGAAGGGAACATACAAAAAACTCGATGCCATTTCAATTGCATCCAAGATAAATGGTGAGATAGTTTTTGTAATTCAGGGAGATAAATTTGAAAGAATGGATAAAGCATCTTACATAAAGCTCCTTAAAAGCAGGAGAATAAAGGGAGTTATAATAAACAGGGTCAAAAGAAAGGAGATGGTGGATGAGATAGAGGAAATGGGCATACCAGTGCTGGGAATAATACCTGAGATAAAGAAATTGAATACGATGAGAGTTGACTACATTGCAGAAAAGCTATCAGGAAGAATAGTAGCAGGGGAGAAGGGTTTGAATAAGTACGTTGAGAACATATTCATCGCAGCGCTGGCGGCGCCGGACATAAAGAGGCATCCTGATTATAAGAAGAAGAACAAACTGATTATAACTGGCGGGGACAGAAGCGATGTGATAACCGCATGCATAGAGAAAAACACTTCTGCCATAGTCCTCACAAATAATATAATACCCTCATCAAACATACTGGCAAAGGCGGATAGGGAAGGAATACCCATAATATCGGTCAGGCCAGATACATACACGGTGGCAAAGCATATAGAGAATATGCCAAAGCCAATAATGGCATCTGAGAAGGAAAAGATAAGAGAGATACAGAAAAAAGCCAGAATAGAGATTTAATCTATATATCCCATCTCTTTCAATTTATTGATCACTCTCTCCGCACTTTCTTCAACACTCTCATTCACTGTTTCAATTATAAGCTCCGGATTCAAGGGCTCCTCATAGGGATCATCTATTCCAGTAAATCCCTTGATTTCTCCTGCCATGGCTTTCTTATACATTCCCTTAACATCTCTCTCAATGCATATATCAAGAGGAGTATCAACAAAAACCTCAATGAAATCCTCTGTTATTGAACGGGCAAAATCCCTGTTTTCCCTGTACGGGCTTACGAAAGAGCACAGCACCACCACTCCTCTCTCCGCAAGCAACTTTGCCATCAAAGCTATGTAACGGAGATGTTTGTTTCTCCCCTCCTTTGAAAAATCCTTATTTTTTATGTAATCTCTAACAGTATCTCCATCAAGCAATTCCACATCTCTGCCTTTCTGCTCCAGTATTTCCTTAACTTTTTTTGCTATCGTTGTCTTGCCAGAGCATGGCAAACCTGTAAACCAAACCACCACTCCTCTCTTCATTTTTTTCTCCTCCACTTCTAATCAATACATGCTGTATATGCAATTTATTTTTAATTATTACCCATCCGGCATATAATGTTATAAGTCCCAAGGCCTGCCTGCCAGCGATGTTGATTACAGCGGACTGACAAATCCGGCATATAATGTTATAAGGCCCAAGGCCCATCACAATCTTTAAAATGAGGTTTCAAATTCATATTTACATGGCCCGGGTGGTGTAGCGGCAACATAAGGGACTGTGGAGGGCATTAGCCTGCAGTTATCCCTTGTCCCGGGTTCAAATCCCGGCCCGGGCCTGCTTTTAGCCCTGGATTGTCATTTTTACAAATGCATCAAAATGTATTAATATTGGGTGGAGATTTTAATTGAATATGTTTGATGATGATAAAAAAAGAAGGAAAGGAATGAGCGATGAAGAAATGGAGAAGATGATGAGAGAGATGCAGAAGATAATAGAAGATGTTTTCAGGAGTGCAATTGAGGGATTTGAAAATGCATTCTCTCAGGGTTTTCCATTAAGAACATCCGAACCAGAGGATTACGAAGATGATGAAATACAGCAGAAGGATATAATCGAAGATGAAAAGAAGATATATGTTACCATAGCAATTCCTGATGTTGAAGAGGATGAGATAGACATAAGGGCAGATGGAGATATTCTTGAGATAATTGCAGGAGATAAAGTAATGGTAATAGAACTTCCGTCAAAGGTTAAAAAGAAATTTAAAAAAGCGTACA
Organism: Thermoplasmata archaeon; assembly: GCA_021162815.1. GTDB lineage: Archaea > Thermoplasmatota > E2 > UBA202 > JdFR-43 > JAGGXW01. Next base: position 19,469 of record JAGGXW010000051.1, read on the forward strand.
GAAATGGGATTCTGGATATAGAGCTGGAAAAGAGATTATTTTAATTTGATATATTCCTTTATCTCCTCTTTTGCCTGTTCTCTTTTTTCTTTCAAATCATTCAGAAACTCCTCCATTAATTGCAGTGCCATTTTTTTGCACTTTCCGCATGTCTGTTTTCCTGCCCTGCAATCTTCATATATCTCTTCCAGCTGTTTATCATCCTTTATCAGTCCATAAGTAAAGAGTTCATATATCATGCATTGCTCTGGCTTCCCTCCATACCTGCGATGCTCTTCCATTGTTACCCCCCCTCCCGTCTTGGCAGCCCATATTTTCTTCTTCACCGTCTCAATATCATCACTCAGAAATATTGCATAATTTGGTCTGCTGCTTGACATTTTGTTTCCATCCAGGCCAGTGATGAATCTGTGATATGTTGACGCTGGAAGTATGAATCCATATCCTCCAAGCTTTCTTTCTTCTAATGCCAGCTCAAAATCAATCTCCCTTTCATCATCTGCATCTATGTATATCGCCTTATACGCATCATTTCTCTCAAAATCATATCCGTGCTTTGTGGCAATACCCTCAGCAATATCAAGCAATTTCTTTGCATCTTCCTCCTTTATGAAGACTGCAACTTTGCCATCCTTCTTCATTACGCTATACATTCTGTGGGCTGAGGCAATATCCCTGCAGAACCTTATATGAGGGTCCTGATCAACTCCCACAGGAACTAAGGTGGGTCTTATGCCCCCATACTCATCAAGCTGCACATGCAGTATGTCCCCCGCCTGAATGAATGGAGCAAATATGTGCGACATATTTGTGGAGCCAGTGAAGCCGTATATTGCAAGAGTTTCAGACAAATTTGCTTTCTTGGCAAGAAGGTATGCCATATCCTTAACATGCTCATTCTTTGACTGGAAGTAGATATTGCAGGGTTTCAAACCAAGGGCTATATAATTCGCTATATACTCCTCAATGGCAATTTTTTCAGCCTGCTTGAGAGAATAGCCTCTTGTGGCATAAGCTTCAATATCAGCAACAGCAATATGAATATCAGCTCCTATGCTCTGGTAATATATTACCTGGTCAATCACTATTTTATGGCCAAGATGCATTTTTCCAGATGGCATCAATCCTGTGAGGATTGCCCAGGGCTTTCCATTTTTTATTGCATCTCTTATAATTCCAAAATCTCTATGGCCAAAAACAATGCCACGGCGGTAAAAGAAGGGGGGAGATGGCAAATCTTTCCATATGGATTCGTCAAATCTCTCTATTCCAAAATTCTCAAAGAGATGCTCATAATCATATTTCTGCGAGCTCCACGGATCTATTCTAATCATCCTTTCTGCATTGTTAATTCATTAATTAAATTTTTTAATTTGATTTATAAACATATACTGCATTATCATCAATGGCAAAGATAACATTCCTGGGCACAGGCGGCGGCAGATTCGCCACCATATATCAGAAAAGAGCCACAGGAGGAATATATATTGCGGAAAAATCAATGCTGATGCATGTTGACCCGGGCCCTGGCTCACTGGTGAGGATGCATGAATTTGGCATAGACCCGATGATGACTGATATTCTCTTCATCTCACATGCTCATCCAGATCATTACACAGATGCAGAGATACTTATTGAAGCAATGACATCTGGAGGAAGGAAAAAGAGGGGCGTCGTCATAGGGAGTGAAAGCATAATAAATGGCATAGAGGATTTCAGAGCGATTTCATCATATCACAGAAAGTTGCCTGAGAAAATACTGGCAATGAAGCCCGGGGATAAAATAATGCTCAAAGAGCTTTATGAACTTGAAGCAACCCCCACCATCCATTCTGACCCAACCACCATAGGTTTCAAACTCCATTTGAACAATGGAATTGTATCATACACCAGTGATACCCAGCATTTTGATGAACTTGCAAAAGCGCATGAAGGAGCGAGGATACTCATACTCTGCACAACCCGCCCTCTCAACATGAGGATTCCATTTCACCTCTCCACAGAGGATGCCGCCGACATCATATCAAAGGTTCAGCCGGAGCTTGCTGTACTGACACACATGGGAATGAAATTCATAGAGGTGGCTTCAGAACAGGCAAACTGGATTACAGAAAAAACGGGGATAAATACAATAGCCGCCATGGATGGGATAAGAATATACATGGAGGATAAGATAGAAATAAAGAGGAATTAGGAATTGAATGCAATCCAGTTATAGAGAATTGTTAATGTTATCAGAAGGAGTACTGCAAGTATCGTCCCAATTATCAACAATTTTTTCTTTCTGCTCGCTCTTCTCCAGAAGGATAGTATTGCCTCAGTTATGAACCATCCCTCATACATTATATTCCTTCATCTATATTTTCTGAAGTATGAGCTCTGCAACCTTTTTTCCTGACTGAAGCATTCCTCCAAATATTGGACCCATTCTTGGTGAGCCTGAAACAGCATTGGCTGCCATACCTGCCACATAAAGTCCTGGAAATATTTCTCCACTCCTTTCCACAGTCATTTTCTCTCCTTCTTCAGCCCACATTCCCTTCTCTCCCTCAATTTTATGCCCTATGCCATACTTCGCTTCAATTATTCTGCTCACATAGCAATCGTGGCCTGTGGCGTCGATGACTGCCTTTGCCTCAATGCTCAATGGATCCACAGGAAGCTCTGTCATCAAAATTGTGCTCCAGTTTATCACCACTCCATTAACTTTACCATTCTTAACCATCACATCCTCCACAGTTATTCCATTGTAGATTTTTGCACCAGCATCCATGGCAGAGGCTATGAGCTTTGATGTGGCCTCTATGGCATTGGCAACGTAATAGCCATTCTGTTCCTCATATTTTATTCCAATATCATCAAGAATTTCCTTACCGAATTTCAGAACAATGATGGGGTAATTCATGCCCCCTCCCCACATTCCACCTCCAGGTGAGATTTTCCTTTCAAACACCACGACCTTTTTCCCTTCCATAGCAAGATAGTTTGCCGCCACCAGGCCTGCTGGCCCAGCCCCGACAATGGCCACATCTATGCTGAGGTGGTTGAGTAACTCTTCCATATAATTTTTTACAATGAGTCTTGTTATGTCCGTTTCATTAATCATGAGGATTGAATGCATTCCGCCTTATTATTTTTTTCTTGAGAATAGAGAGGGAAGATATATGAAATATGTGCCCTCCTTCTGAACAATTATGCTTCCATCTTCAAGGAGACGATACAGATTTATCTCATATTCCCCCATCTGCTTTACTTCTATGCTTTCAACCTTTTCCTTCTGTTTGCTCGCCTCCTCTGCTGCCTCCTGCATTCTTTTTCTTATCTCATCAATTATCTCATCCAGTTTTTTGCCTTCCACCTCAAAAAGTTCATTGCTCTCTATTTTTTCCAGCAGTTTTTTCCTTGCTTTCTCGGGAAGAGGATTTCTTGTGTAAAGGAAAAATTTTCCTCCACACTTTGGACAGCCTTCAAGCACATACTTTGAACCATCCTCGTATATTTCTCCACATTTAAGACACTGGTGAGGCATTTTTATCCCTTTATAACCGCCCTTATTATATCCTTATCCCTGTATATGGTTTTTATCTTATCAGCAGGCCCAACAACAGTAAGCCTTACCTTCTTTTTGCCCAGCAGTTTATCAATGAAACTCTGTCTCTCCTCCATATAACTCTCCATTTCTATTCCCACAAATTTACTGTCTATCTCCTTCATCGTTCTCTCTATCAGCTTAGCCTGCTCCTCTGGCGTGAGGCCATGCTCAAGAATGAGTATTTTCCCATCCTCCACTTCCTTCAAAATGAATTCAATCTTCTCCTCACTGTTCAACCCCTCCATCCTCTCCTTCGATATGAAGTTAAGACTGACTGTATTATCACTTTTTCTTGCCAAATTTCCTCACCATCGCCTCATAAAGCAAATCTATATTAGCTCCAGTAAGAGCGGAGATTGGTATTACCTCATGCTGTGGAAATGCAGATTTGAGAGTTGCGGGAGTGGAGCCATCCAGGTCTATTTTATTGGCAGCTATTATGACAGGCAGACCTCTTGCTTCAAGATTTCCCAGTATGGTAATATTAACCTGGGTAAAGGGATTTTTTGTACTGTCCATGAGCAGGATGACGCCATCAATATTATCCAGCCATTTTATTGCCTCGATTACCCCTTCTGTAGCCTCCTTTGCTCTCCTCTTTGCCTCCTCTTCATCCATTCCATACTCCATAAACTCATGAAAATCAATTTTTGTAGCTATGCCTGGAGTGTCGACAATATCAATAACAAGAGATGCCTTATCATTTTTTATAACAACATTCCCCTTTTTCTGCACCTTTCTCGTTTCATGCGGCACCTCGGATACCTCTCCAACAGTGCCGCCGCCCCAATCCTGGGCTATGCGATTGGCAAGGGTTGTTTTTCCAGCATTCGGAGGACCATATATACCTATTCTAACATGCTTCTTACCAAAAATAGAAAGAAGCCATGCCGATAGCCTGTTAAGCAAGCCCATCTCATAATTACATGAAATGCATTTATATAAGTTTTATTGATTGTTCTGGCAACTATATTTATATTCTCTCCTGCATTATTTTATCATGAGGATTGCAATTCCGTGCGATGGCGAGGATATGGAAAGCGAGGTTAGCCTTCACTTTGGGAGGGCAAAATACTGCGCTTTCATAACAGTTGAGGATGGAAAAATGAAGGAGATGAAAATCATTCCTCTGCCATCAGAGGGACATGAGTATGGAGATTTACCATCTTTTGTTAAAAGAAATGGAGCTGACATTGTCATGGCATATGGAATGGGAGAGCGAGCACAAATGCTCTTCAATGAAATGGGAATAAATGTTATAACAGGAGTTAAAGGAACAGTCAAAGAAGTCGCAGAAATGCTTATTTCTGGCACTCTTGCCATAGATGAGGAATGGAAGAAGCATGGAGATTTTGGAAAACATGAACATGAATAAAGGATATAAACTGCATGCATGTTAATGATACATGATAAATTTGATGGCAGATACTGCTGGAAAGGAGGCAGCAGCAAATCCATCATGGTATGGCGTTATAATATTCCTCATTATTGTTATAATAGCAGCGATAGCATTTGTGATAATAAAATTCATGAAAAAGGAATGAGTTCATGAAAAATGGCCTGGCATATTAAATTGAAAAGAATTTGCCATTAAATTATGCTCAAGGAAACAAAAAATTTTAAATTTACATCCATGTTATGAATGTTGATTAAAATGGCAAATAATTGGGGGAGGCCACTGGCCATCGCGTTGTTTTTAATTTTTATCAGCCAGACAGCATTGGTTCAATCATCCTTGGTGGAATTGGATTTATATAATAAGGAGGATGCCTCCAGCATATCTGCCATGCAGGATGGAAAAACTCTGTATGTCGGCGGCTCTGGACCAAATAACTATACAAGAATACAGGATGCAATAGATGATGCAGATAGCGGGGATACAATAATTGTCTTTGGAAACATTTATGAGGAAACAATACACATAAATAAAAGGCTCTTCATATTTGGAAAGGAAAACAGAGGAAAGCGCCCTATTTTAGTTCCAAAATCTTCCAGTTTTCCTGAAGGAATGGTTTATATAACATCAGATAACAGCATCTTTTCAGGATTTGTCATCAACGGACTCAATAGGTCATACAGAGGGATCTGGATAAAGGGCGATGGAAATATTATTTCAGATAACAAAATAATCAATAATGATATAGGAATATCCCTCCATTATTGTTCAAAAAACATAATCCAGAATAATAACATATCCAATAGCAGTTTCTACAGCATAGATCTGCATAAGGCAAGCGGTAATACAATAAGATGGAATGAATTTTTTAACAATTTTTGGGGTATTACAGCACCATCATCTCCAGATAATATAATTTCCAATAATACATTCTTCAGGGGAGGAATCTATACATGGAGTGTACAAACAATTGAAAATAATAGTGTGGACGGAAAGCCAATTCGCTATTATTTCAAAAAAGAGAATTTTGCTGTTCCTCATGATACTGGAGAGGTTATACTCATAGAATGCAAAAATGTCAGTATATCAAATATAATTTTTTCCAATGTTAGTATTGGAATATGCGCCATGTCCTCGTCCAACATCATTGCAGAGAATAACATCTTCTTAAAAACCACAGCGGGAATTAAAATGGCAGATTGTCATAACATGCAGATAAACCACAATCTTTTCAGGGATGCAAACAGCGATGGTATAGATGTTTGGGGAGCATCTAACACCACAATAAAATACAATAAAATCTCCAACACCGGATGGAGCGGGATAAACATTTTCTCAACAGATTCAAAGATTATTCATAATATCCTCAGCAATGCAGGAGATTATGGCATCTTTATTATGGATGGCAACAATGATGTGATAGGCTATAATTTGGTTTCGAATTGCAAAGATGGGATACTTATCGGATATGGGGAAAGCAGGAATTGTACCATCTCCTATAACATAGTATATTCAAATAGCAGATATGGAGTGAGTGTAGTGGGAGACTATAATTTTCACCAGAGACAGAACAACGTAGAAGGAAACCTCATTTATAATAATGGATTGGCCGGTATCCACATATCTCTTTCCAGAGATATCCCAATATCCTACAATGTACTGCAGAAAAATGGAAAAGGAGTCTACATACACGATTCATATGGAGTAGGGGTTACTCATAACAATTTTATTCATAATGATATGGATGCCGGGTTTGATATATATTCAAGAAACTTTCCTGCAAATGCATGGTCAAAAAATTTTTGGAGTGGATGGCATAAACTTTCCAAAAAACCAATTTATGGCACCATTGATAATAATGAAAACATATCCTATGATTCAATGCCCAGGCTTTTGCCTTTCATTCGTCCATATTTGTTATCCATTTATGGAGCAATACAAACACTTATTGGAGTACCTCATAGATAGGGATTCATGAACTTATCCATAACAAAGGTTAGTGACAAAGAAAGTAAGAATGGCTATACCATTATAATTTCTCCCAAATCAACTATTTAAGGAATCAGCCTTGGCATCCAGGGAATTTGAATGATGTAACAAGTCAATGCGGGTGCCGGGATTTGAACCCGGGCAACGAGCTTTTCCCCTTTTCCGTCAATATCTCATCAGCGGAAAGGGTTGTTGGGAAGCTCGCGTCATACCCCTAGACCACACCCGCTAAGTAACAGAATATTTATTTCTTGTTTAAATGTTTTAAGGTTGAGTTTAATATAAAAAAATAGACAAATCATAATACATCTCTGCTCAAGATATATTCATGAAAAGCATCTTGTAAAGACTCTTTTAGATCTATAGTTGAAAATATTGTATTTTTAAACACATACACTGAGTATTTAC
>JAGGXW010000067.1 GCA_021162815.1 Thermoplasmata archaeon
CTCCAGCTGCCTTTCCAACAAGAATGTATCCTCCATCTCTTGCCTGAACAACAGATTCAGCATGATCATAATCTTTGCCAGAATCATAGAATCTTTTCCATAAAATTTTGCCGTCTTTGCTTATCTTCATCAAAGTTGCATCCAAATCTCCTTTTGGACCTGCATCAAATCCTGCAACCACATAACCATCTTCCACTTCGATAACATCATCTCCCTCATATCCCTTCTTTTCCCATATAATATGCCCCAGCCAATCAACTTTTAATATTCCATTAGAACAGGTCATTAAATATCCATCTCCTGTTTTTATTATAGAGTATGCAGGTCCATAATATCTGTCATATATTTTCAGCCAGCCTCCCTGCAAATTTTCCTGCAAGCCTTCGTTTTTGTTATCTTCATGCAGGGCTGAAGATAAAATAAAGAGGAAAGGGACGAGGATTGCAAACGTTTTCATGTTTTCATATCTCATTTTGCCTTTAAATCTATTGTGGCGAGTTTAATACGAAGATGGCCAAGAAAATCGATGTTTTTGCAGGATATATAGATGAAAATCATACATCCGTGTTCATTAAATAATTAAACTGAATGAAACAAAAATGTTTTAAGCCTTCCAGCCATTTGCCAATATCTATGTCAGAATATGGTCCTGAAATGGAGGAGGAAGTGCTTGAATACTGGGAGGAAAGGGATATATTCAGAAAGAGTCTTGAGAAGAGGAAGGATGGGAAGAAGTTCATTTTCCTTGAGGGGCCTCCCACAGCCAATGGAATGCCACATCCCGGGCATGTTTTAACAAGAACAATGAAGGATGTGGTTCTGAGATACAAAACAATGAAGGGTTTTTATGTGGAGAGAAAGGCTGGCTGGGACACTCATGGCCTGCCTGTGGAGATAGAAGTGGAAAAGATGCTCGGGTTGAAAAACAAGCAGGATGTGGAGAAATATGGCATAGAGAAATTCAATGAAGAATGCAAAAAGAGTGTTTTCAGATATGAGGAAGCATGGAAGAAAATGACCAGGCGTGTGGGATTCTGGATAGATATGGAGAATCCCTACATTACCATGGACAATAATTACATTGAATCAGTATGGTGGTCACTGAAACAGGCGTGGGAGAAAGGCTTGCTGTATCGCGGTCATAGGGTAACGCCATACTGCCCGAGATGCGGAACAACTCTCTCCTCTCATGAGGTGGCTCAGGGTTATAAGGAGGTGGAGGACCCGAGCATATTTGTGAAATTCAAGATTAAGGGAAAGGATGAATACCTGCTTGCCTGGACCACCACTCCATGGACCCTGATTTCAAATGTGGCTCTCGCCGTAAATCCGGAGGAGGATTACATAAAGATAGATTACAATGGCTCAAGGCTCATTCTTGCTGAAAAGAGAGCAAAGGAGCTGCTGAAGAAGCAGAATTATGAGATAATTGAGAAATTCAAAGGAAAGGAAATTGAAGGAATGGAATATGAACCCCTCTATACCTATGTGAAGCCAGATAAAAAATGCTGGTATGTGGTGCTTGCGGACTTCGTTACCATGGAGGAGGGCACAGGCATAGTTCATATAGCTCCAGCATTCGGAGAGGATGATTATGAAGTTGGAAGAAAATACAACCTTCCCGTAATTCAGCCAGTTGATTTGAGAGGAAGATTCACGGATGAGGTTGAAAAATGGGCGGGAATGTTTGTTAAGGATGCGGATGAAAGCATAATAGAGGATTTGAAGAAAAGAGAGCTGCTGGAGGGAGTGCAGAAGTACAAACATCAGTATCCATTCTGCTGGAGGTGCGATACTCCCCTGCTTTACTATGCCATTGAATCATGGTTCATAGGAATGTCAAAGCTGAGAGAGAATCTGGTAAAGAATAATGAAGAAATAAACTGGCATCCAGAATACATAAAGCATGGAAGATTCGGAGAATTCATAAAGGAGGCAAGAGACTGGGCTCTTTCAAGGAAAAGATACTGGGGAACTCCCCTGCCAGTATGGAAGTGCGAAAAATGCGGCAAGGAAATATGCATAGGAAGTGTTGATGAGTTAAGGAGCATGGCAAAGAACATGCCTGAAAAGCTTGACCTCCATCGCCCCTATGTTGACAGAATTGTTTTAAAATGCCCTGAGTGCGGCGGAGACATGCACAGGGTGGAAGAGGTTATAGATGCATGGTATGATTCAGGCTCCGCTCCCTTTGCTCAGTGGCACTATCCATTTGAAAATGAAGAGAAATTTAAGGAAAGCTTTCCCGCAGATTTTATATGCGAGGCAATAGACCAAACAAGAGGATGGTTTTACTCTCTTCTCGCCATCTCAACGTTGCTATTCGATAAACCGGCATACAGGAATGTTCTCACCCTCGGATTGATACTTGATGAAAAAGGGCAGAAGATGTCAAAGAAGAACAGGAACTATGTTGAGCCAGATATCATTTTTGAGAGGGAGGGAGCAGATGCTCTGAGATGGTATCTCATCTCCTCATCACCACCATGGCAGCCTAAAAGGGTGTATGAAAAGGTTGTGAGAGAAGCATACAGTAAATTCCTCCTCACCATGTGGCACATCTATTCCTTCTACTCCACATACTCTTCCCTTGACAAATTTGATTATGAAAGCAAAAAAGTGGATATGAAAAAAAGACAGATACTGGACATCTGGATCATATCAAAACTCAACAGCCTTATAAGAGAGGTAGAAAAATTCATGAACAATTTCGAAGTTCATAAGGCAGCAAGGCTGATAGAGGATTTTGTGATAAAGGATCTGAGCAACTGGTACATAAGAAATTCAAGAAAGAGATTCTGGAAGGAGGAGGAAAATGAGGACAAACTGGCAGGTTACTCCACATTATATGAAGTAATAACCACCCTTGCCAAAATTACAGCCCCGTTTGTCCCATTCATATCTGAAAAGATATTTCTCGGCATGAGCGATGAATGCGAGAGTGTTCATCTATGCGATTTTCCTGAAGTGGATGAAGGGGCAATAAATGAGGAGATTGAAAGGAAAATGGAGATGGCAAGGGAGATTGTGGAGGAGGCAAGAGCAATAAGAGCGAGGAATAACATAAAGCTGAGGCAGCCTCTGGAGGAGGCGATAGTGGTGGGAGAGAGAATAGATGAGCTCGTGGATATTCTGAGGGAGGAGATGAATGTAAAGAAGGTTATTTTCTCATCTGATGCAGACTTCATTGAAGAAGTGAGAAAACCCGATTACTCCAAACTTGGTCCAAAGTTTAAAGAAAATGCTGGGAAAATAGCAAAGATGATTGAAGAGGGAAAGACCGGTAAAGTGGTGATAGACGGGAAAGAATATGAAATTACAGAGGAAGACTATGTTGTGGAGAAGAAAGCAAAGGAGGGATATGACTTTTCCACATTCAATGGAACAATCATTGCATTGAAGATAGAAATAACTCCTGAACTCAAGCAGGAGGGATTTGCAAGGGAGATTGTGAGGAGAATACAGGAGATGAGGAAGAAGATGGACCTGGAAATGGAGGACAGAATAATAACAAAAATTGGCATTGATAAAGAGAGGCTTGGAGAATGGGAGGAGTATGTTATGAATGAAACAAGGAGCAGCAAGATAATATATGAGGAGCCATCCAATGGCACTGAATGGAACATAGAAGGGGAAAAGATAAAGATAGAGATAAAGAAAGAGGCTCAGTAAATCCTGTCGATTTCAAGGGAAAAATCCTTGCTTTTAACTGAGTGTGTAAGCATACCGAGAGAGATTATGTCCGCGAATGTATAGTTTATTATATTCTCGGGCGTGATACCTCCAGAAACCTCAATTTTAACATCGGGCTTTATCTTTCTTGCCTTACCAGCGGCTATTATTCCCTGTGCAGGATTCATATTGTCCAGCATGATTATGTCTGCTCCCTCCTCAGCCGCTATCATGGCATCCTCAATGCTCTCCACTTCTATCTCCACAGGCAGGCCAAGCCGGCGCGCCTTCCTTATCGCCTCTCTTATTGAAACACAGGCAAGATGATTGTCCTTGATAAGAACAGCATCATACAGTCCCATTCTGTGGGCATATCCTCCGCCTATCACAACGGCCTTCTTCTCATATTTTCTGAAACCAGGGGTTGTTTTCCTCGTTGCCGCTATGACCACATTGGGATTCTTCTTCCTGCACCTTCTTGTTAGCTCACGGGTAATGCTGGCTATACCGCTCATTCTGGAAAGAAAATTCAGGGCGAGTCTCTCTCCTGCAAGTATGGATTTCAGCTTTCCCGTTATCTCCATAACTGCCTCTCCATTTTTCGCTTCCTCCCCATCCTTCTTTATTGCCTGTGGAACAACACCAACTCTTCTGAATACTTCCATTGCTTCCTCCATACCTGCCACTACACACTGCTCCTTTGCCTTTATGTATGCCCTTGCCTCCTCATCTCCCAGTATTGCCTCGGATGTTATATCTCCCTTGTCATTCAGATCCTCATAAAGGAAGCGATCAATATCATCCATGATGGATAATATAGCAGGGTTTATAAATTCCATTGCAGACAGAACAAAATTTTTAGGCAATTTTCATTCAATGGGGTTTGTCGAATAAATGATGAAATTTAAATTCCCATCCCCATGGGGATATAGGGGATGGGAATGAGATATTGGAAGAGATACGACAGAAAATATAAAATGTGGAATATAAAAAAGATTTACTATTTTATTCAATCAAAA
>JAGGXW010000043.1 GCA_021162815.1 Thermoplasmata archaeon
CAGTATCTCCGAAAGTAAAAATTTAGAAAAAAATTAAACCTTGGGAGTTTGTCTCAAGATATGTGAAGAGACAAACAACCCAGGGCAAATAGTAAATTTTTCAGGAAAATAAATAGATTTTCCTTTGATTTTATGGAAGGAAAAATTAACTTCCACTCAAGACATAATTCTATCCACAAAGATGAGGATATGTTAAAATTACTCCTCTCCCTTTTTAGTAGGAATAGATACCCTGAAAATGGATGTAAAAGATATAAAGAGATAACAAGGAAAAATATTCCTGATGCAGATACGATTTATAGAAGAATAAAAATGAAGGGGTTGGAAGAAACTTTAGCTGAATTTAATGAAATACAGGCAGAGATTATAAATGAAGTAAGGAAAAGAAACAGATCCAACAAGGCAATTATATTAATCGACGAGCATGAAATAGCATGGTATGGAAAAGAGAAGGTATATACTGTTGGAACAAAAAACTTAATGGAACAATGTTGGCCTTCAAGTATATCACAGTAAATGCCTTGATTGATAATTACAGAATATGTTTGTTTGCCTTACTAGTAACTCCATTTTCCGAGAAGGATAGACTGGTTGATGAGCTGTTGAGTGATGCTGAGAAATGGTTTAGGATAAGAGTAGTTTTGTTTGATAGAGGATTTTCCAAGGATAGTAAAATTTTGAAAGTAGTTGAAAAACATGATTTAAAATATCTTGCTCCAATGGAAAAGAGGAATAGGACAAAAAGAATTGCCAATTCTCAAGATGGTGTCAATCCTTTTTACCATACAGATTATGAATTTGGAAAAGAAAGGATAAAAACAAATTTATTTTCATTCCGAATAAAAAATATGAAAAAGAGAAATGGAGGAATTATCACGTTTTCTCTACCAACATTGATGTAACAAAGGCAAATCTTCTTTTTCTTGCAGATTTGTATGGCATGAGATGGAATATAGAGAATTTTTATAGGGACGGAGAAAATTTCATGATAAAAACAAAGACAGCTGAATTTATTGTTAGATATTTCTTCTTTCTTTTTATGTCCATATTGTATAATCTCTGGTATTTGGCGAAAGCATGTTCTCCAATAACTGCTCAAGAATGGAAAGATTTGATAGTGGATAAAGTAATCAAAGGAAATGATGATTTAATGAAAATTTACTCTGTATATATTGCATTGAAGGATCTAATTGGCACTTTTATGAATACGAGAGTATCTTTGGCTTTTTACTTTATAGGAATGATAATGAAACCAATTTTAGACAGATTAGTGATAGCATTATAATAAAAATCATTTATTCTCCGAATCATTGTTAGCCAGAGAATATGCTAACAATGATTATTTTGGCTAACTTTCGGAGATACTGAGTTAAAAATTAAAAAAATAAAGGAAAAGAGTTACAGCTTGTGCTCTTTCAGAAATTCATCCAGCAGTTTCTCCAGCCCTCCCTCTATATCCTTTCCAACTCCGTATCTTACCCTTATGACAGGTTTATTCACGTTTATCAATCTCTTCAAATCTATGGGTGTTGCTGCAAGTACAGCATCGCAATCAGCTGCGTTTATGGTTTCTTCCAGTTCTGCAATCTGCTGTTTTCCATATCCCATGGCAGGTAGTATCCTATCCAGATGTGGATATTTCTCATATGTTTCCTTTATTGAGCCAACAGCATATTTTCTTGCATCCACTATCTCTGCGCCATTCTTTTCAGCCGCTATTGTTGCCGCCCCATAAGGCATTCCTCCATGTGTTACGGTGGGGCCATCCTCCACAACTATGACTCTTTTGCCTTCCACATCTCCCTCTATGGTTATTGGGGAACTTGCTTTAAGTATCCTTGCTTTTGGATTCAATTCCTTGATGCTTTTTTCAACCTTTTCTATGCTTTCATCATTAGCTGTATCGATTTTATTTATTATCACGAGATCAGCCATTCTCACATTTATCTCTCCAGCATAATATTTCCTTTCATGTCCCGCCCTGTGAGGATCAGCTATTGTGATCATCAGATCCGGCTTATAAAATGGATAGTCATTATTTCCACCGTCCCATATTATTACATCAGCCTCCTTTTCAGCCTCTTTCAGAATGTCACCATAATCAACTCCAGCATATACGATGCCACCCATTTCTATGTAGGGTTCGTATTCTTCTCTCTCCTCAATGGTGCACTCATGCTTATCAAGGTCTTCATAACTTGCAAATCTCTGGCATCTCTGTTTTGCCAGGTCTCCATATGGCATTGGATGCCTTATGGAAACAACCTTTACCTTTTTTGAAAGCAATTCAAAAATTTTTCTGGAGAACTGAGATTTTCCACATCCCGTCCTCACTGCGCAAACTGCTATCACAGGCTTGTTTGACTTTATCATTGTATGCTCCGGGCTTAAAAGTTTGAAATCAGCGCCTGCAACATTTGCTATTGAACTCTTGCTCATAAGTTGTTCATATGATACATCAGAGTATGCAAACACCACCTCATCAACGTTGTTTTCCTTCACAATCTCTGCCAATTTACTCTCCTCATATATCGGGATTCCATCAGGATAAAGTTTTCCTGCAAGCTCCGGAGGATACTTTCTTCCTGCTATGTTTGGAATCTGCTCTGCTGTAAATGCCACCACTTCGTATTCCTCGTTGTCCCTGTAAACAACATTGAAATTGTGAAAATCTCTACCAGCCGCTCCCATTATCACTACTTTCCTTTTCATGAGCCTGTATTGGCTACAGATTTTTATATCTTTCCAGATGGGTTATAACTCCATTGCTTCTTTCCAGAGGAATTATGGCAAGTATCTTTTTGCATTTATCTGCTATTTTCACCAGATTTTCAGCCATTGCTTTCTCTCGTGCCTCCTCTATTTTTCTGAAGCCCTTTATTGAATTCATGTATTTATCCCATTTCATCACAAATTCCTCTGCATTATCTGCCTTTATCTCTATTTTGTTTAGTTTTTTCATCTTCCTTGAATGTCTTATCAGTGCTATTATTGACACATTTTTGACAAGAAGTGTGGCGTACTCATCATCATCCACATCAATTGTATGGAGTTCTATTTTATTTTCAATGGCAAGCTCATAGGCTCTTTTTATATCTGGAGGAGGTACTGCAATTTTTCCATATCTTGAGAGATGCGCCAGATAATACTCGTACTGCTGTGCCATTCCATCGCTATCCTCTTTCAATCCCTCTATATCCTCAGGAGAGATGCCAATTGCAATGCAATCTGGTTTAACATCCTCAAAAGCCTTCTCAACCTTTCTTTCCTCCTCTCTCAGACCATGTATCACCGGCAAGATGTAGATAGTGCATTTCTTTACCTTTATTTTTCTCATCATATTTTCAGCCATGCTGCCTTGTTCCTCAATTCGTCGGCAATTCTCCTTGTTTCCTCTGCCTCCTCTTTGCTTACCTCTCTTATCATTTTTGCGGGTATTCCGAGCAGGAAGGAATTGGCTCCAAAATCCTTTGTGACAATGGCGCCTGCCGCCACAATGCTGTTGTCGCCAATATTCTTTCCCAGTATTGTTGCAGATATGCCAATCAGCACATTTTTCCCTATTTTGCCACCATGAACAATTGCCCTGTGAGATATTACACTTCCTTCTCCTATCTCTACTCCTCCATGGGCCTCTATGAAGGCTACATCCAGTATTACAGCATTTCTCCTTATCACCACCTCATACTCATCTGCTCTTATTATTGCACCGGGCCATACTGTGACATTATCCTCGACGATCACATTTCCTATTATCTGTGCACTCTCATCAATAATTGCATTCTTGCTTATCACAGGTTCCCATTTACCAAATTTCCTTATCATTTTTCAGCATCTCCACAATTTTATATGGAAGTTCAGCCACCTTAACACCACTCTTTTTAAAAGCTTTTATTTTTGACACAGCACTTCCCATATTTCCATACACTATGGCTCCTGCATGCCCCATTTTTTTATTGGGTGGTGCAAATCTTCCTGCTATGTATGCATAAACTGGCTTTGTCACCTCCTTTTTTATATATTCTGCTGCCATCTCCTCAGCTACCCCTCCAATTTCTCCTATTATCACTATTGCCTCAGTTCCTTTATCTCTTTCAAATTCTTCTATGACCTCTATCATCGTGGTTCCATTTATTGCATCTCCTCCTATTCCAATTACCATAGATTGCCCCATTCCATTTTTTGACATGCTATTTACAATTTCATAGGTCAGTGTTCCTGATCTCGATACCACGCCTATGCTTCCTATTTTAAATATGCTATTCGGAAATATGCCTATCTTCATTTTACCTGGTATTGCTATACCGGGGCAGTTTGGCCCTATTATCCTGACATTTTTGCAAATTCCATAGTGTATGAACTCTATTGAATCATGCAGAGGAATACCATCTGTTATTACAACGATGTATTTAATTCCAGAATCAATTGCTTCCATCACCGCATTTTTTGCTTCATTGGCGGGCACAAAAATTATGCTTGCATTTGCTTTTTCCCTCATCGCCTCCTTCACAGTATCATATACTGGTATTCCCTCAATCCTCTCTCCTCCTCTGCCTGGTGTTACTCCAGCCACAATTTTCGTGCCGAATTCCAGCATCTCTTTGGTGTGTCTTCTTCCCTGTTTACCTGTTATTCCCTGGACTATAACTCTGGCATCTCCGGGAACAATCATTTAATCACCTCTCCAACAAGGGCTATTGCCTCCTCAAAATCGGGAGTTATTTTTGCAATATCTTCAAGCATATTTCTTGCCTTTTTCTCTCCCCTTCCCGTAAGCCTGGCAACTATCTCCGCATTTTTCTTCCTGCTCTTCACATATTTTATTATTCCATCTGCCACAGCATCGCATCTTGTTATACTCCCAAATATGTTTATCAGTACTGCCCTAACATCTATCATATCAATGGCCATCAGAGCTTTTGCTATTCTCTCTGCATCATCAGCCCCCGTGAGGTCAATAAATGCTCCAGTGCTTATTCCATTAAATGCCAGAGCATCCATGGTCGCCATCGCCAGGCCAGCTCCATTGGCAAGCACTGCCACCTCTCCATCCAGCTCCACCATTGAAATGCCATTTTTTCTGGCAAATCTCTCAGCCCTAGTGAGATTTCTGAGCTTTTTTGAATAATTGTCGTCAACAATCATTTTTGCATCAAGTGCTACAGGCTCATCTCTGATAACAAATGGATTTATTTCAACCATCAGCATGTTTTCCTTCCTGAAAAGCATGTAGAGTTTTGAAGCAAATTCGTATAGGGCAGGAAGATGATATTTCCTAAATCCAATCAGGGGATTTATGTATGTCCTTTTTAACTCCATTTCCTCAACATTTACTCCTCCTTCTCCATACATTAAAAGATATTCCCTCCTCATTCTATCGATCATGAAAGAAATGTAAAATTCTTCTCCTTCCATCATCTCTTCCACCAGTATTTTTTTTGAAATTTTTTTAAGATTATTGAATATCTCTCTTGCATCCTTCATATCGTGTGCAAATTTTACATATCCCTTCTTTCCTCGTCCTCCTTCAAGCACCTGGGCCTTCATGACCCAGGGGAAGGGAATATCTATTCCATCAAGTTCATCAATTTTCTTTATAAGCTTTGACTGAGGCACTGCTATTCCATATTTTTTAAGCAATCTTTTTGCCTCATATTCATATAGGTGCATAATATAAATTCCTCATTTTTAAATAATGGTTTTCCATCATTCTTTATGGATTGCCTTGTCGTCATAGATTTTCAGGATAGAATAGCAAAACATGTGTTAAATTTTGAAAATGTTAGGAAAAATACTGAAAAGCTCATAAGAGCATTTGAAATAATGAAAGGCAAAATCATATATACAAAACAGATAAAACTGGGAGAACCGATTTTTGGAGATGATGCCATAGAGAAGGATACTTTCTCATGCTACAGAAATGATAAATTTGTTGATGAAGTTAAAGCATGTAGCAGGATAATACTTGCGGGCATAGAAGCCCATATATGTGTTTTGCAGACTGCCGTTGATCTCAAAAATGCAGGATATGAGGTTGTGGTTGCCGCCGACTGCATATCTTCAAGAAATAAAATCGACATGGATATAGCCATTTTAAGAATGATGCAGGAAGGAATAAAGCTTTCAACATTTGAGAGCATAGTATATGAAATGCTGGGAAGTGCTACCTCGAAACATTTCAAGGATATTCTTAAAATCGTCAAGAAATAGTTATTCTCCCAGCATCATCTTTTCATATTTATTCAGATACTCCACCGAGTATTTGACATCATGGAATAACTCTCTTGCTTTCTCTATATCCTCCTTTATTATCTTCCTCCTTTTATTCTCCTCGGCAATGCTGGCAGCAGGCGCTATGAGCTGAACCGCATATCTGAGGCTTGCTTCCTTACCTATATCTGTTAGATATTCGAGGGCGTCTTCCTCCATATCAATTTTCTCCTCTGCCATTCTTATTTCCAGTATTTTTTTAATCTCCCCCCTGTTGTATGGTTTTGTTGTGATTATGAGCAGTCTGTCTATTAAGTCCAGAGGAATTCCATGAGGGGATCTGATATCTGTTCCCCTTATTTTTGCCATTCCTCTGTTTGAGGCAAGTATGAGAATTGGAGCCAGCTCAGATTCCATTGCTCTATTCAGAAATGCAAATGCCTCTATATCAAGCATGTGTACTTCATCTATAAATAACACGCCCGGTATCATCTCTGCTTTGCCACTATCAACCCACTCTTTCACCATTTCATCCACTCTCTGTCTTGTTTCATTGGTTATTTCTTCCTTTCCACCAAAAAATATGCTGAACATGCTTCCTTGTCTGGAGGTGGCTAAATCCAGATCATGGAGAGATAAAACATAAACAAATTCTTTCTCCTTTGAGACATTTCCATCAGGCAATTCCACTATTTCTCTGGCAGAAATATCTATTTTATCTCTCTTTATTGCATTCTCTGTTTTCCCAAGTTTAACTATTCTTCCACTATCAGCGTCTATCTGAATTACGTCTCCCACTTCAACACCCTGCTGAATTATGTATTGAGCAAAGGATTCATCCACTCTGAATTGCTTCTCCTCTTTCTTTGTTTTCAGGCTTATTACCGCTGATTTTGGAATCTGCTGATATGGATTGTATGGATGCGGAACAGTTTCCACATCAAGTTTTGTAACCTCTCCCTCATAAATTCTCCTCATTTCATGAATTCTCACTCCAATTGACTTTCTTATTGCCTCCATCAAAAATTCTGTTTTTTTCATTTCAGATGAATAAATTTCTGAGCCTGATATGGATACAAATGGGACATCCTTTCCCAGTTCCTTTGCCATTGCAAGAGCAAGAGCTGTTTTACCCGTGCCTGGTGGACCTGATAGCAGTACTGCTCTCCCCGCAAATCTACCTTTTTTAACCATGTCAACAACTATGCTCGCTGCCTTCCTCGCCTCCTTCTGGCCCACCATGCCGTCGGCAACCGTCTTTACCTTTCCTTTTTCTATGCCGAGGCCCAGTATATGAGAATGGCTTCCTATTCTTTCAAACCTTCTTGCCTCTGTCATCTTTATCACCCATCATGGTGAATACAATCTGAGTGAATACTTCATCATTATCAAATTTTCCATATATATTTTTTAGTTCTTTCTCCAGTTCTCCTTTGTCCTTCATTCCCTCGAGCATCGCATCCTCATTGCTTATCTCATTCCATTTTAGATTTCTCACTTTAACTATCCTTGCCCTTCCAATCTCTTTCCCTCCAGCCACCACTCTCACCATCTCATCCTCTCTGAAATTTTTTATTCCCATACGCAATGTTGCTATTTTCTCTCCCCTTTCAATGCTCTCCCTGTATTTTTTCTTGAAATTTAGAGATTTCATCCCAACCACCATAATAATGCATTATTAATTTCTTTACAGCATTTTTAAGCATTTCCCTGCATTCCCCCACAGGGCATTTTACAATATCTGAAACACGCTCCCAGCTTTTGCACTGTAGATTTTTTGTGAGAAGAAGCAATTTTTCCTTTTCATCTAAAATTTTTTTATCCGAGGATAAAAAGAAATAATATGTGAGTTTGAACAGGCAATCCTTTACTGTTCTGTATGTAAGGCCGTCCCATATGTATGCTGCTATCCTCTTCATTTCCTCATCCGTGAGTTTCGGTTTCAGCTTCTCTCCTTCATAACTCTCTATTATTTCAAGGGCAAGTTTACTGTTTAAATCTCTCAGAGGTTCAATGAGCCAGTATATGAAGCGGGATATGAATGAAGCCTGAATCTTCTCAATTTCTTTTTCAAATTCTCTGGTGAGTGGTTTAATAACTATAACTGAATGCTCTCCACTAACACTGTTAACACTTGTTGTTATGTGTATGGGGACAAAACCATTTTTTCTCCAGAAGTTTAGAAGCTTGAGAGTTGCGCCAAAACTTGAGCCTATGTAATCTCTGCCCATGCTTTTTGCCTCTTCCTCAAGATGTTTGATTGCCTCTGAACCGATTCCACGATCAAAGAGGGAAGGGTGCACGGCTATTCTAACCACTCTTATTCCCCTGAAATTACCATATTTCTTTCTTCTATAATGCCTTATGAGTGCCTGAGGTATGATATTGCCGGGAATCATTATGCTTCTGTAATATATCTCGTCACTATCATCTTTACCAAGGCCTCCTTCAAATGCAAGTTGCATGGAACACACTATATTTTTTCCATTTTTCAAAACCCTCGCAAATTGATTTGGAGCATCACATAGTATGGCAAAATCATTTGGATTGTTTCTGTAGTGGGCCATTATTAAAATACCAAAAAACTGTTTTATTTCATCCTCATTTTCCAGAATCTTCTCGATATCAATTTTTCCGTATTCTATGTTCTTCAAATCAGTATCTTTTATATCCACAGGCTCGGCATCCAGCAGTAATGAATCAAAAGCCCATTTTTCTATTGGATCATCCATGCTGTATCTTATCGGCTCGGTCATTTCAATTTCCACGCTCTTTACATTCATCTTTTTAAGTCTTTCAAGAAAACGAATGGTAAAGCTTCTTCCCGCTCCCTCATATCCATGAACCGTTGATGAATATATTATCTGGGGAGCATTTTCAAGAAAGTGGAGGAGAAGATGTGGTGGTATGGATGCTGCTTCATCCACTGCAATAAAATCAGCCTTTTTTGCAAATGCATCGAATGGAGGAAAATACTCTATTGTGGCTTTGCCTTTAATAAGCATCTTCCTCCCTTCTCTTACAACATCATAGCCTCTCTCCTTCATCACTTTTTCCACAAATCTGAAGATCTCATCAACATTTTTTATGTCCGGAGCAATCAGAATTATTTTACTTCTTTTCCTCTTTTCCGTCATTGCTGCCAGAGAAATTCCTATAACACTTGATTTTCCTCTCCCTCTATTTGCTTTTAAAACCATCACCATTCTTTTATTTTTCATAAATTCCTCAAATTTCTTTATGAATTTTATCTGATCCTGAGTTATTGCATATCTGTATATTCCTTCATCAAAAATGGTGTCTGAGGGAATTTTAATCTCCTTTTTCCTCTTAACTTTACCTCCAAAATTTCCTCTCTTTTTAATTTCTCCATTTTCAATTATCGCTATTCCGTCATGTTGCAAAAGTTTCTTCACAAACCACTTCACAAAAATTTTCCTCAAATCTTTCTTGGTATATGGAGGAGTTATAAGATGAAGATGGTATTTGTTGATCATATTCTTCCATTTTTCAAGTTTTGGGGTGATGAGAAATATCAGTCCGCCGCCTCTCACTATTCCATATAACTTCCCTATATCTGATGGTTGAAGAGAGTAATACACATCAATTATGAGGAAATCATAAGTTGTGCCGAGAAGTTTTGAGGAATCTTTCAAATGATAGTTCTCTAGTCCCTCTATTTCCTCCTCTATAGAGGAAATAAATACTCCCTTGCCCTTGAAATATTCCAAAAATTGAGATATTATGGAAAAAGAGTATTTTCTATCTCCGGCAAGCACAATCATTCTTCTCTGATTGTATTTTTTTGCCTCTTCCATTAACTCATTTATATGTTCAACTGCATCCATTCTATCTTTATGATAGGCTTTAAATAAATAATTTACTGAAGCATTTTTATTACTCTATTGAGCCAGGAATAATCCGGTTTTTCCTTAAGCATATGTTCATTCTCCTTCAGAGTTTCAATGAAATCCAGATTTGAAACATCTCCTTTCATTCCATCAGCTTTCCAGAAAAGAAGTTTTTCGATAACAGAGTATGCAATCCATCCTCTCACGTCCTCTGCTCCTCTGTTCAGGAAATATATTATTCCCGTGTTGTCCTCTTTTCTGTAAACCATTTTTGTTGCCACTCCGTACAGTCCTCCAGTATGACCTACATACATTCCATTTTTCCATATCTGCCATCCCAAGCCATAGTCAAAATTATAGTCAGAGGTGCCAGGATACTGTATTCTGTGCATCTCCTCCACGCTGCTTTTATTGAGGATTTTCACTCCGTTGTATACGCCATCATCCATATGAGCTATAAGAAAGTGAGATAAATCAATTAAATTCATCCTGAGTCCTCCTGCGGGGTAATCAATTATGCCGTATTGCAACAGTGGATAAAGTTCATTGTTCTGGAGGACGTATGGCACTGCCAGTCTGCTTATATTTATGTTTGCCAGTCTGAAACTCGTATTCTTCATGTTTAGAGGAGAAAATATATTTTTCTGGCAGTATTCCTCAAAGGACATGCCTGATACGCGTTCCACCACATATCCGAGTATGGAATAGCCTACATTTGCATACTGTAATTTTTCCCCTGGCATATAATCGCTCCACACCTGTGGCTTGTAATTTATTTTGCCCGGAACCAGATAGTTTTCAAGCCATGGGTATGGATAGCCGGGTACATCAAAATCTCCGGGGATATAGGCATAAAAGCCGGGCGGGTCAACACTCAAACTGGAATGATGGGAGAGAAGCATTCTTATTGTGATCGGCTTGTCCGGATACTTTGGATTCCGAAGGGGGAATGGTAAATATTTGTTTACATCATCATCAATGTTGAGTAACCCTCTCTCATAAAGCTGCATTATTGCAGTTGCCGTTACTGTTTTTGAAATCGACGCAACAAGGTATATTGTATCCACATCAGCCCTCTTTCCATTTTCGATATCATAATAACCATATCCCTTTGCCCATACTACCTTTCCATTTTTTATTATTGCAGCATTCATGGCAGGTATCTTTCCAAATTTCATCACCTTTTCAATAATGCTGTCAAATGATTCTCTTTCCTCCATTTTCACTCCATTCATAAAATGTGCTCCCACAATTCCTGAAACAATGAAAGAAATAACCACCAGAATAGCCAGCATCTGCTTCATGCTGAAAAACAAATTTAAAAATTTAAATATTATCACGTCTTTAAAAAAGAATGATTGCACTCATATCCCTTTTCATAGTCATCATCGTTTCCATAATAATAGTGAGAATAGGGACTGTAGCTCTTGAGATGACCGGGCTATCCCGAGATACTGCAGCCTTTCAGGCTCAATCGGCTTTTTCCGGTGTGGGCTTCACCACATCTGAAGCAGAATATGTGGTTTCCCATCCTGTTAGGAGAAAAATAATAAGATTGCTAATGTTTTTGGGAAGTGCTGGCATTGTTTCAGCCATCGCAACACTGCTACTTGCATTTGTGGGGAGGAGTGAAAAGGAGGCAGGCAGTACATTTCTATGGCTTTCCGCTGGTCTCATTATCATATTCTTTTTTGCCCGTTCAAAACTTGTGGATAGAGGAATGAGATGGGTCATAAAAATGGCTCTTGAAAAATTCACCAATCTTAATGTGAAAGATTATGAGCAGTTGCTTGGGTTAAGTAAAGGATATTCAATAGGAGAATTTGCTGTAAGGGAGAAAAGCTGGCTTGCAAATAAGAGGCTGAAGGAATTGAAACTTGATGAGGAAGGAATCATTATTCTTGCCATATACAGGAAGGGGGATGAGGGGAAATATATAGGTGCACCTGATGGAGATACGCTGATTAAGGAAGGAGATATTCTCATATGCTATGGGCCAGAAGAAGGAATAAAAAATCTTTCATGCCGCCTTAAGGGCAAGAAAGGAGACAAACAGCATGAGATGGCAATAGAGGAGGAGAAGAAAAGAAGAGAGGAAGAGAAGAAAATGGAGTGATGCCTATATTTTATATGCTGTTTCATTATTTGAATTATGGAAAACGCTGTTATGGAATGCATAAAGACAAGAAGAAGTATAAGGAGGTATAAGGGGGATGAAATACCTCCCGATATAATAGAGAGGATAATTGATGCGGGGAGATATGCTCCTTCTGCTGAGAACAGGCAACCATGGAGGTTTATTGTGGTAACAGATAGGCAATTCATATCAGAATTATCGGATGTTATCAAAAGGAATATTGACTATATTCTGCGAAGGAAAAGGAAGTTCAGAAAGAAGTATAAGGAGCTGGAAGAAGAGGATACTTTATTCTTTCTGAATGCTGTTAGAAATTCCAGCAGGGATATAATTTTTTACAATGCTCCTGCAGTGATTTTCGTTCTAACTCAGCCAAAAGCATTCAATCTTGAGTCATGCGCGGCTGCTGCCCAAAACATGATGCTTGCCGCGTGGAGCATGGGTATAGGGAGCTGCTGGATTGGTTTTGCGAAATTCCTTGAGCTGGATAAAGAATATATGGAAAAACTGGGTGTGCCTGAAGGATATGAAATTGCTGCATGCATTTCATTTGGTTATCCTGTAAAGGTGCCAAGGAAAGCTCTTCCCAGGAAGCCAAATGCTGGCATAATAAAATGGATTGGGGAGAGAGAAGATTGAAGTTCATGCGGAATTGCGGGATAGGAGACAAAAGAAGATAAATATGGCAGCTATTTTGGGGAAATAATTTGAGGTGAATATACCAAGATGACTCTCCCATTCATCATTGCCTGGAGTATCCTTAAATTCGTAAATCATCGCCTTTTCTATGCCTGCTTTTTTGAACTGCTCAATATAGCTTATTAGCGTCAATGCCTGCTGCAGCTGGGTGTGGCAATTACCGCATGTTGAGGCACCAAATTCTGTTATCCAGAGTGGTTTGTTTTCATTGAATTTTTCAAGAGTTTTCTTCATATAATCATACTTTTCTGAAAAATTGTTGTAAACATGGAATGCGTACACATCCACATATTTTCCTCCCCCCATGGCGAGAAATTCCTCAAGAAAGTGCGGGTTGTATTCTCCCTCTCCAGGATTTGCCAGAGCGAGCCCACCCATGATGACAGTGTTATTCTCATCAACTTCCTTCAATGCAATGTATGCATATTTCATTAGCTCCACAAACTGCTCCACACTTCCCTTCCAGAAATAATTTGTGTCTTCTTCATTCCATATCTCCCATGCTGTTATCTTTCCTTTATAACGTGTTGCTATTGTCTTCACAAAATCATACCATGCATTCATATCCTTGGGAGGATATGTGTAGTAATCGTTGTCATCATAACTTGCATTTGGTTTTGAACTGCACCACCATGGTGTGAAGGCAAGAGGCCATATCATTTTTACTCCATATTTTATGCTGTTATTCACCATTTCATCCGCATCCTTCCAGTAACAGTCATAGCCCCACATTTTTATCTGAATGCTCGCCCACGCCACCCCTCCACGATGCCATTTAAAACCCATCTGATGCGCTATTCTAAAATCCTTTTCATTTTCAAGATGACATATTCCTATCTCCGTTTCAGCAAGAGGAGCAGATAAAACAAGCAATGCAACTAAAATGGCAAGCATTTCATTCCCTCCACAATTCTCATCATAATATAATATGGGAGGGTTATTTTAATTCTTTTAATGTTGTGAAATTGTATTTGGAAAAGAAAAGATAATAAACCAAAAAACGATAGATATATACGAAAATAATGAGTAGTAAAAAATATTATCTCAAATATTTAAAACAGAAAGGAATTGAATATTTTAATTATATAACACATTTTCTTAATCTCATTATTCCAGTTGATAACCAGATTTTTGGAATATTGGTACAGGGCATTCTTCCAAGAAATGTCATACAAAGTTTAAATATCCAATATTCAGATATTTCAATTGAGAATGTGCAAAATTT
Source organism: Thermoplasmata archaeon (assembly GCA_021162815.1). Taxonomy (GTDB): domain Archaea; phylum Thermoplasmatota; class E2; order UBA202; family JdFR-43; genus JAGGXW01. Next base: position 14,123 of record JAGGXW010000043.1, read on the forward strand.
GAGAAGAGATGTTTCGAGGGATATACATGATTATGTTCCATTATATTTTGCTACCCATACTCCTATGTTGTATGATGTATACGAAAAATTCAACTATAAAGAATCTATTGTAATTATAAAAATCGATTTAAGAATATTTGAAAAAAGAAAATATTTTACTGACATGAATATTGCATATCCTGAATGTAATTTCTATAAAAATGAAAAAGATTTAGAAAAGCTAAATTGGAAAATAATAAATACAAAAAAATGCTATACTAAGGAATACAAAAAATACAAACAAGCTGAATTATTAGTAAATGAAGTCCCTCCCTCTTACTTTAAAAGAATTTTATTCTCGAATGAACATTTTTTAAACTCGTATAAAAAATTTGTAGATGAACTTATAAATGAAAATAAAAAATATGATTTTCTAAAAAATTATTTAAATATGATGGAAGTTGATAGAGCGGAGTTCCCGATAATATGATTAGATATTTGATTGATAAAAACATATTCCAGAGTAAAGCAGATGCAATAGTTAATACAGTAAATTGTAAAGGAGTAATGGGAAAAGGGCTTGCATTGCAGTTTAAAAAGAAATACCCAAAAATGTTCAAAGAGTATAAAAAAAAGTGTGATAAAGATGAGATAAAAATAGGAATTCTTGACACTTATAAGGCAGAAGACGGGAGATTGATAATAAATTTTCCTACTAAATATGATTGGCGAAATAAATCAAGAATTGAATATATTGAGGCAGGTTTAAGGTATTTTGTTGAACATTACAAGGAATGGGGAATAAAATCTGTTGCATTTCCACAATTGGGATGCGGAGAGGGAGGACTGGAATGGAATACAGTTAAAAAAATCATGGAGAAATATTTAAGCAATCTTGATATAGAAATTGAAATCTATGTAAACCAGCGAAAAGAATATTTGAGAGAATTAAAAAAATTATTAGAAAAATTAGACACCCAACAATTAAAAAAAGTTTTAGAAATGACTAAACAATTGTATTATTTGGATAACAAGAATAAATTTTTTTAATAACCGTTTAATAGCAGAGAGTAGAAGAGCAGTCATTGTGGATATGAGATAAATACTACACAAATGGGAAACCTTTAATGTATTTTCATCATTTTATTTACTTTAATAAATGTTTATTTACCTGTAAAAAAGCGCTGAGGGGGGGATTTGAACCCCCGAGGGGCAGAGCCCCACAGGCTCTCCAGGCCTGCGCCTTTCCGGGCTAGGCTACCTCAGCATTTCAATTTTATTTCCACATCTTTGGATATGTTCCGGGTTTCATTATGACCCTCTTGATATCCACGGCAATTCCTGTATCCTGCTCCATTATCTCCCTTGTTTTCATCAGAGCTTCTCCTATTGCCACCGCCTCTCCCTTCAGCGTTTTTATCGCAACCACGTTTCCTTTCCTTATTCCCGTATCCACCATTGCTATCCCGGGTATGGCGACGTTTGCCCCATGGCATATTGCATCCACAGCAGAGTCCTTTACTATTATAGCAGGAAGATGAGACAGCATCTCTTCAACAGGATGAATAAATTTCCTTAAAAACTTTTCCTCTCCATCCTCCTTCCAGAATATGTATGCATCAAGCAAATCCTGGAGTATTATCGCATCCTCTTCCCTGAACAGACCACTTTTTGTCCTCCTCAGTTCATGCATGTGGGCTCCGCATCCGAGCTCCTTTCCTATATCCTCACATAATACCCTTATATACGTCCCTCCCTCACAGCCAACTTTGAACAGCACATCTCTTCCATCCATTTCAATCATATTCAGATAATGTATTGTTTTCTGTCTCAATTGCCTCTTCACTGCCGCCTCTTTAGGGGGCATCTGCCATATTCTGCCTACAAACTTCTTCATTGCCTTCTTTACCTCTCTCGCATCAGCATCGCAGTGAAGCCGCATCACGCCAACATACTCTTTATCTATGGAGTGCATCAGCCCTATCGCCTTTGTTGCATTTTCAATGGCAACAACAAGAACTCCTGTAACCTTTGGATCGAGGGTGCCACCGTGTCCTGCCTTCTTTACATGCAAAATCTCCTTAATCCATCCAGCCACCTGATGAGATGTTGGGCCCGATGGCTTATCTATTATAACAAACCCATTTTCTATGAACTCCTCAATGTTCCTCCTCTTCGGTTCCTTTCCGTAGCTCGGGTTTGTCTCAGCCTCTGATTTCACAAGCCTCTTTCTTGCAGGTGGCACAGATGAACAATATACAGCCATTATAAATTCTTTCCATTTCTCTTCTTCATCCTCTCAGGATACCACACGCAATCCTTTTTATTCATTGGACAATAACCCTTGGTCATGCATGGTGGACCTGCATCTTCAAAAATGATTGGCGCCACTTTCCTGACAAGATGGAGCATTCTCCATGCAAGTTTTCTTATTTCCCATTGAGCATGGAGGCAGCATCTCAACTCAAAAAAATTGAGGAGAGAGCGGGCATTCATGGAAACAATTATCTTGGTATGGGCAGCATTTGGAAGAACATATCTTGCATCCTCCACAGGAACTCTATCCTTCATGTATTCATAAAATTCCCATATTTCCTTCATCATTCTGTCATATTTTTTCTTCAGTTCCTCATCCTTCAGTATTGAAGGAGGTGTAACATATTCCATATTCTGTTCAACATATCTCTGACTCTGCTGGGAATATGAAGCGATGCGATGGCGCACGAGTTGATGCGTTAAGGAACGAGAAACACCAGAGATTGCAAAGGTGAAATATGCATGCTCAACCACGCTTGTATGCCCCATCCTTATAACTATTTTGAGAAGTTTTTTCAGCTTCTCCTTATCATCATTTAAAAGCTCATCTATTTCACTTTTTGAATGTGTTAATTTTGCTGCAACGGCAGCTATTATATCGGGCTCTGGTGTATATGCTATAAGCTCCACCTTCATTTATTCCCTCTCAATAATAAGATCAAGAAATTCTTCGGCACTATCTATTTTAAGGATCTCCTTTCTTTCTATTACAGGAAGCCCCTCAATATTCTTCCTCGCAGATTGCTCTGCAATTATAAAAGAATGTCTCTCAGCCACTTTTGATATATTCGCAATAAGCTTTGCCTTCTCTTTTACCCTTCTATCTCTCACTCCAACAAGCAGTTTTTCTTCCACCACCTCACTTATTGCATGAAATGGACTCCTCCTCGTGGGAAATATAGAGCCGAAATTCTCAAGGAGGGCAAGCATTTCATTATCTATCTTGCTTTCAATATCCACAATTTCATTTTCAATCTGCTCCATCAAATCAACAGGCTTTATTATTTCCTCACCCAGAAATTCCACCATCTTTTCCGCTATCTCTATACTTGCTCTCTCCCCCTCCTCATACATCCTTACTGCTCTCCTCGTCACACCTGCCACCCTTGCCAGCTGCCCTATTGATATGCCCTTCTCCTTCCTTATGCGGCGGAGGCGCTCGCCATCTATATTTACGTAATATCCTCCCGGAGCGGTTGCTATGACGGGTGGCATGCCGAGGAGATAATTTTTGAGTGTTTCATATGTTATTATAGGAACTCCATATCTGAAGTAGACTATATCGTCTTCAAGATACCCTGTGCATGTTCTCCTGCCTATAACCACGGGGATTGCATCCAGTCTTTTTGCAACGGATATGAGTTCATGAGCCACATCATAATTCATGGCATCTATATTGCTCAGAACCTTTATCATCAAGAGAGTATCATCTCTTCTCGCTATAAAGTCAAAGCTACTTGGACGGATATTGCATATCTCGCTGCAGTAGAATCCTGCTCTTGCAAGCAATTTTCTGGTGTCTTGAAGTAGCTCTGACCTTGCTGTCATCAAGTTCATATACTATTTCATCATATAAAAACTTAATGTGGATTGGTATAGATGACACCGACTCTGCCCATGGAGGATGCACCACTTATGTTGCAACTGAGATAATAAGGGAATTGAGCAGTGAATATGATATCATAGGATATCCCAGGCTTGTGAGGCTGAATCCCAATATTCCATGGAAAACAAGAGGAAATGGAGCTGTGGCAATACATCTCGGCAGGGGTTATGGCAAAAAGAGATTGATAGGGAATATAGAGGAAAGAGTTTATGCATATTCATCTGGAAAGGAGATATGGAATGAGGATCTTGTAAAAAAAATTGATGAAATAATTAAAAAGCACGCTCATTTTTATGATGAAAAAACAAATCCCGCATTTGTGGTATGCAGAAATAAGCCTTCATATTCCTTCTATAAAAAGGCTGTGAGAAAGGTTGTTTCGATTGATGAAGCCATAAAAAACGCTGAAAATTGCATTTACAGAATGTATAAGGAGGGGAGAGGAATAATCGGAAGTGTTGCATCCTGTTCATGGAGGCCATATGACAGGACTTATGAACTCATCGCATACGGAAATGAAAAATGGGTGGATGAGGATAGTGTTATCAAAATGGATAAAAAAATAGCAAGCACATTTGACAATTATGATTATGAGAACAGACATGTGCAGATTGTTCCCAATGCTCCTTCCCCTGTAATGTATGGTATAAGAGGTGATGTTGCAGAAGAACTCATTAAAGCCATGAACATGATAAAATCTGCAGAGGTGGAGAGATGGCTTATTTTTGAAACAAATCAGGCTACAGATGACCATCTCGTTAGAAAGAGTATAAGAGATATCGAGCCTTTTGAATCAGTTATAGTGAGAGGAACTGTAAGCAGGGAGCCAAGGACCATAAAAGGAGGACATGTTGTCTTTTCCATTTATGATGGTGATGAAATAGACTGCACTGCCTATGAGCCCACAAAGGGATTCAGGAATATTGTAAGAGAGTTGAGGAAAGGAGACATCGTTACAATATATGGAGGGGTGAGAAAGGAACCGAGAACCATAAATATTGAAAAGATAAAGATTGAGAAACTTGTTGATGTGTATGAAAAGGTGGAGAATCCGGTATGTCCGAGATGCAACAAGCATATGAAATCAATGGGAAAAGGAAGGGGTTACAGATGTGTTATATGCGGCATGAAGGTGGGGGAAGAAATGGCTTTGAGAAGAAAGATTAAAAGGAATATAGAGGAGAGATTTTATGAAGTTCCTGTGGTTGCAAGAAGGCATCTATCCAAACCATTAAAAAGAATGTGAAATATATTTCAATATGATAAAGGAGCTGCTTTCAACGAAGTTCATCATCCTCATGGAAATAGCCACCTCTGATTATCATTCTCTATCTCCCATAGCATCACGCATAGGAATAACAAAGCAGGCCGTATCCGATTATATAAAGAAAATGAGGGAAGAAGGCTTAATAGCGAATGTTGATGGAAAGTACAGAATAACCCATTCTGGAGTGGAGAAGTTATTTGAATGGCTTAAGGAAATAGAGGATTATGTGGGGAAAGGGAAGAAAAGACTGGAGATGATGGAATATGTTTCTGCCATAGCGGGAAATAATATAAGGAAAGGGGAAAAAGTATCTCTCATAATGAAAAATGGATTTCTTTATGCCTTTTCATCTGTGCCTTCATCATGTCATGCCATAGCTATTGAAGATGCCATTAAGGGAGATGAAGTGCTATTGAGGGATATAGAAGGAATAATAGATATGAGCATAGGAAAAATTTATCTCATGGAGTTGCCGTCTCCAGAGAAAGGAGGCAGCAGGAGGGCAGATATTAAAGCAATAAGAAGTTTCATGACAAAGACCAATCCAGACAAAATAGCGGTGCTGGATGTAACTGGCAAGGTTGTATTCAGAAAGCTGGGCATAAAACCAGATTTTGAATTTGACGCTTTATCCTCTTCCATAAATGCAGCTTTCCGTGGCTTAAATGTTGCAATTGCTGGGGGAGAGAATGAAATAAGGAAGGCAATAGCAAAACTTGAAGAAATAAACTCATCATCCATCCCGAAGATAGAATATGAAATAGTGGATGCAAGGCTTTAACATATTCTGGGTACTGCATCTCTTGACGGCTGCTCTATTATCCTTTTTCCTCCTGCTTCTGTGGCAAGGACTGCATATTCATATTTACTTGTAGCTCTTCCTATTATCTCTGCATTTTTTCCTTCAGGCAACTTTCTTATGGCTTCAAGCACATCTTCAGCCTTTTCAGGTACAACTGCCAGTATGTATTTTCCCTCATTTCCCAGCTCCATATAATCAATTCCCAGAATCTCGCATACTGATTTTACCTCATCCCTCACAGGTATTTTTTCCTCCTCTATTAAAAATCCTATCTTGCTTTTTTCCCTCCATTCATTTATGAGATTCGCCACCCCTCCTCTTGTCGGATCCTTGGCTGCTATAACCCCTCCCTCCTTCAATGCAGCATCCATTATTCTGTTTAAAGGAAGACAATCACTTTTCACCTCTGTTTCTATTTCATATCTCGCCGCCAGAATTGCCACACCGTGATCTCCTATATAACCTGTGGATATTATTATATCTCCATCCTCTATATTTGAATCAACCAGCCATCTTTTATTGATATCCCTATAGCTCTCCACCACCTCAAAATTTTCATCTAGCATGGGATGTCTCTCTCCAAATCCTGCTGTGTTTATGAAAATTCCATCAGCACTTCCATGCTCAACAACCTTTGTATCTCCTGTTATTATTTTTGTACCTGAAAATTTAAGCATTTCTGCCATGCTTCTTACTATTTTTCTAAAATCTTCCATATCGAAGCCATCCTCTATAATGAAAGAGGAGGTCATTACCTTGGCTTTTCCTCCAATTGCATATATATCATTTACTGTGCCGCTTACAGCAAGTTTTCCTATATTGCCTCCAGGAAAAAAAATTGGTTTTACAGTATATGAATCTGTGGTTACAACAACATTGTCTGCAACTCCAGCATCATCAAGCTCTGCAAGACCAACTTCAAATCCATCATTCTCAAAAAAAGATGCAATCTCATTTTTGATAAAATTTTGCATTTCTTCTCCGCCCGCTCCATGTTTCATTTCTATTTTCATTGTGAATAAAAAGGGGATAATAGATAATTATTTCGTCATATCTCAACTTTTGTGAGGTTGTACTTTACATTCTTCACACCTTTTATGCTTTCCAGCCCATTGGCTATTTTCTTTATGATTTCTGCTTTGCCATGTACAATAAGTGTTTCGAGACAGTTCTTTTCATCGATGTGAACATGAACCGCTGCCCTTATCTCTCCAAAATAACCATGCTGAAGGTGGGTTATTTTTTCGCTTATTCCCTTTACCTCATGATCATATATTACTGTGATTGTACCAAAAACATCATTTTCTCCATAATTTATACTCTCCTCTATAAGAGCGTCTCTTATCATATCCCTGACAGCCTCTGACCTTGTGCTGTAACCCTTTGATTCTATGTATTTATCAAATTTGTTAAGGAGAGTATCTTCTATTGAAACGCTAAATCTCTTTATCATGATTACTATATATGCTCCTATATTTATATTTGGATGATTTTCATGATGGCTTATATTTAAATATCCACTCTCTGTAATCCTGATTTATGCTATCTCTCCACACATTTCCAGCATTTATCTCGTTTTTGCCATCATTATCAAAATCTCCGATGCATGTTACAGCCAGTCCACCATAAGTTGTGTTTATTGTGTAGATTTCGTTATATGTTGCTCCATTCC
>JAGGXW010000069.1 GCA_021162815.1 Thermoplasmata archaeon
GGAATGGAGCAACATATAACGAAATCTACACAATAAACACAACTTATGGTGGACTGGCTGTAACATGCATCGGAGATTTTGATAATGATGGCAAAAACGAGATAAATGCTGGAAATGTGTGGAGAGACAGTGAAGAGCAGGATTACAGAGAGTGGATATTTAAATACCAGTCCTGAAAATTTTTAATATTCCCAACCATTTACATTCCATGATAGAAAAAACACTCGGCCAGGTATTGGATGAGACTGCAGAAAAGTATCCTGACAATGATGCTCTTGTTTATGTTGATGGTCCCAGATATACATATAAAGAATTCAAGGAAATAGTGGATAAGGTTGCTAAGGGGCTTATAAAGCTTGGAGTTAAGAAGGGTGATCATGTAGCTGTGTGGGCATACAATGTGCCCGAGTGGGTAATTTTACAGTTTGCAACTGCAAAAGCAGGAGCTGTTCTTGTAACGGTAAATACATATTACAAAGCCAAAGAGCTGGAATATCTCCTCAAGCAATCGGATACGAGATACCTCTTTCTTGTTGATAAATTCAAGGATGTGAGTTATATTGAAACTCTTTACAAAGTAATGCCTGAAATAAAAGAGGGTGAGAAACCATCAAAATTTCCAATGTTTGAGAAAGCAATTTATATTGGCAAGGAAAAATATAAGGGACTGCTGAATTTTGATGACATTGTTAAAATGGGAGAAGATGTGGAAGATAAGGTGCTTCATGAAATTGAATCTTCTCTGGATATACATGATGTTGTCAATATGCAGTACACCTCAGGCACAACAGGATTTCCAAAAGGAGTGATGCTCACCCATTATAATATTGTTAATAATGCATACTGGGTGGGTCAGTATCTTGGTTTAAGTGATAAGGACAGAATGTGCATTCCTGTGCCCTTCTTCCATTGTTTTGGATGCGTTCTCTCCACATTGAATTGTGTAATCTATGGTGCTGCGATGGTGCCAATAAAAATATTTGATGCTGGAGAGGTTTTAAGAGCTGTGGACAGGGAGAGATGCACCGTCATCCAAGGCGTTCCAACCATGTTTGTGAGAGAGTTGAATCATCCTGACTTTGATAAATATGACCTTTCATCTTTAAGAACTGGTATAATGGCTGGCGCCCCATGCCCAATAGAAGTGATGAAGCGTGTGATGAATGATATGCATGCAAAGGAAATAACCATTGCTTATGGCCTGACTGAGGCATCTCCTGTTATAACAATGACAAAGAGAGATGACCCAATAGAAAAGAGGGTTGAGACGGTGGGAAAGGCCCTGCCGCACATAGATGTGAAAATAATTGACCCTGAAACAGGCGAGGAATTATCTCCGAATACTCCGGGAGAGTTGATAGCAAGAGGATATAACATAATGAAGGGGTATTACAAAATGCCTGAAGCCACAGCAAAGGCAATAGAAAATGGATGGCTTCACAGCAAAGACCTGGCAACCATGGATGAGGAGGGATATGTGAGGATTCTTGGAAGAGTGGATGACATGATAATAAGGGGCGGAGAGAATGTATATCCTAGGGAGATAGAGGAATTTCTATACACACATCCAAAGATAAAGGAGGTTCAGGTTGTTGGCGTGCCTCATTCAGAGTATGGGGAAGAGGTGGCAGCATTCATACAGCTGAAGGAGGGAGAGACTGCAACTGAGGAAGAGATAAAGGAATATTGCAAAGAAAATATTGCCAGATATAAGATACCAAAATACATATTCTTTGTAAATGAATGGCCCATGACGGCAAGTGGTAAAATACAGAAGTATAAATTGAGAGAGATAGCCAAAGAAAAACTGGGAAAAGCATAGTCAAGCAAACTTTACAACTGTAAAGAAAACTTTATATAATCCCCTCATTTTTCATTTTCTATGAAGAATGTAGTAATTATAATTCTGGCTGTTGCTGCCCTCTCCATAAATGCCACAGCATACCAGCATGCCATAATTCTCTCCACAGACTATACCAACAGCAGTCTATCCATAATTGATACCACAACCTACAGCATAAAGAAAGATATTGCATCTTCTCATGGGGATGATGTTGTGAAATATTATAATGGCAAGATATATGTGGTTAATAGATATGGATATGATTATATCCAAGTGTTCGATGCTAACATGCATGAAATTGACAATTGGAAACTCGAAAAAGACTCAAATCCTCATGATATAGCGATAGTCAACGGAAAGGCATACATCACATGTTATGACAAAAGCCACATGCTTGTGCTGAATGCAGATGATGGAAACCTGATTAAAAAAATTGATCTCTCTCAATTTGCCGATACCGATGGATTGCCTGAGGCAAATAAAATGGCTGTTTTCAATAACAGAATATTTGTAACATTGCAGTGTCTTGATAGAAATAATTATTACACCCCATCAGGAGAAAGCTATCTTGTAGTCATAGATACTTCAACCGATAGTGTGGAAAGAGCGATAAAACTTCTCTCCACGAATCCATTTTCTTCTCCTGTAATAGACGGCATGTACATATACGTGGATGAAGTTGGGAGGTGGGGAATAGAAGATGGGGGAATAGAGAAAATAAACGCCCTTAACTATAATAGCATGGGTTTCGTAATTGATGAGAATACGGCGGGAGGGGACATAGTTGATTTCGATATCTCTCCAAAACATGAAGGAATTGCAGGCATGATAATACAGTTTCTGGAGGATATATTCAATATACATCTAATAAAGCAGAGAATGTGGATTGTAACCAGTGATAGCTCGTTCAAAACACACTTAATCCTATATGATTTTAACAGCATAAACGAAATATACCATACCAACAGCTATTCCATAGTGGATATAGCATGCAATGGGAAGAATGCATGGGTTGCAGACAGAGAAAGCAACGGAATCAAAATATTCGATGAAGATGGCAACATGGTCAATGAGCTATCAGATGTTTCGTCCTATCCTCCTGTTCACATAACCTTCATGCCATGAAAGCGTCAATATTACTTGCCATTGCAATAATTATCGGGGCATCCATCTCCATCTATGTCTATATATCTTCACCACACACAGAAGAAACGAATTATGAAAACAATATTCCAGTGGAAGATGATAGCAGGGAATGTGAATTCGCTACCTATGTGGTAAGTTATAAACCAGGAGAAAATACAGGTAGTTTTACGGATGAAAAAAAGATCCTCGGTCCTCCGGAAGGCATGGGCGAGTACAGAGGAAGTATGGATGTCCTCTCTCTCGGAATCGGAGGAGAGGTAACACTGGGTTTTAATGTTACAATCGTTGATGGACCCGGAGATGATTTCGTTGTATTCGAAAATTCTTTCTATATAATCGGTACAAACAGAGTTTTTGCAGAGCTGGCGTATGTTGAGGTGAGCAGCGATGGAATACATTTTGCGAGGTTTCCATGCATATATGAAATGAATGAGAGCATCTCCTCATATCAGGGCATTGACCCTTCAAAAGTAAAAAATTTTGCCGGTGTTCATCCAGTTATGGCTAACACAAGCAATGGTATTTCCCCATGCTCCATCCAGGCGGGCGGAGACAGATTTGATTTATCTGATCTGAAAAATGATAGTATGGTAAGACAGGGACTGGTAAAGCTGGATGATATACATTATGTGAGAATAATTGACATACCCGGTGATGGAACATGTTTTGACTCATACAATCATCCAATATATGATGCCGTGGGAGGAAATGGAGCAGATATAGACGCAGTTGCTGTGATAAATTATAAATGAGTATCCTCTTTCTTTTCTTTCTTGCCTATTTTCTTTTTCTTCTTCCATGCTTCCAGTGCCTCTTCCACCTCCTCTATGGAAATAAGCCTCATATTGATAAGAAGCAAACAAATTAATATATACTTTGTTAAATTAACCAACTATGTGTATTCGTGTCATAAAGGATGGATATCATGATGCCTACACAAATATGGCAATAGATGAGGCGATTTTGAATGCAGCCATTCCAACTATAAGATTTTACAGATGGAAACCATCCGCTGTTTCCATAGGTTATTTTCAGAGCATATATGAAGATGTGAATGTTGAGGAATGCAGGAGGAATGGTGTTGATGTGGTGAGGAGAATAACGGGTGGTGGAGCAGTATATCATGATAAGGAGGGGGAGGTAACATATTCCATTGTTATACCCTCTTCATTGTATCCGGACATAATGGAGTCATATCATGCAATATGCGATGCCATTTCGAAAGCGTTGAAAAGCGTGGGATTGAATGCGGAGCATGCGGGAATAAATGATATTGTGGTCAATGGAAAAAAGATATCCGGAAGTGCCCAGACAAGGAGGAATGACATGCTGCTGCAGCATGGCACGATATTGTTAAAAGTGGACATCAAAAAAATGTTCTCCATGCTGAACGTATCTGAAAAGAAAATTGAAGATAAGGAAATAAAAAGGATTGAGGATAGAGTCACGTCTGTGGAGAGGGAATTTGGAAAGGCAATAGATGGTGAGGAAATTGTGAATGAGATGATATACTCTTTCTCTGAAATGCTTGACGCAGAAACATATGAGGAATGGTTGACGGAGGATGAGATAAATAATGCTGAATTGTTGAGGGAGAAATATGAAAGCAAAGAATGGAATTTTAAAAGGTGAAATTAAGATAAAGGGAGGAAAATTGCTAAGATGTACAATTGAAGTGTGTGATGGGAAAATTAAAAAAGCAAGAATAACAGGAGATTTTTTCATGCATCCCGAGGAGGAAATTGAAAAATTTGAGGGATTGCTGGAGAATGCGGAATATGAGGAAGAGGAATTGAAAAATAAAATAGAAGGATTCTTTGAGAATGTTACTGTCATAGGAGCATCACCTTCTGATTTCATCAAACTATTGATGCAGGCAAAATTAAAAAGTTAAATTGCGATACACATTCATGAAGAAAATTATAGCTGGCACATCTTCTCCCATGCTCTCAAAGAGTTTGATGGAAATAACCGGCATACCCATTGCTGATGTATCCATTAAAAAATTTCCAGACGGAGAGTGCTATGTGAGGATAAATGAGGAGATAGAGCATGCAATAATAATCGAGAACACATATCCTGATGAAAAAATAATAGAACTGTTTCTTCTTCAAGATGCTGCCAGAAGAATGGCAGGAAAAATAGATGTTGTGATTCCCTATTATGGCTATGGAAGACAGGATAAAATCTTTGAGGGTGGAGAGGCGATAAGTGCCGAAAAGATGGCAAAATTGATAGAGCAGGATGCTGAGAGAATAGTTCTGGTGAACCCCCATAAAAAGCATATATCCAGATTTTTCAGTATACCTGTGGATATAATAGATGCGACTCCGATTCTTGCAGAATATTTCAAAGGAAAGGTGGATATAGTTATCTCCCCGGATGCAGGAGCGGAGCACATGGCTAAAAAAGCAGCTGAAATAATGGGATGCGAGTATGATTATCTGGAGAAAACCAGGATAAGTGGAAATGAAGTTATCATGAAACCAAAAAGAATGGAATTGAATGGAAGAAATGTTCTCATCATAGATGATATAATTTCCACAGGAGGAACAATGAGGGAGGCAATAAAACAGATAAAGGCACAGGGGGCAAATAAAATACATGTTGCATGCATACATGGGCTATTCATAGGAAATGCAGATGAGAAAATTCTTCAGGCAGGAGCGGATGAAATTGTGACAACAGATACAATAGAAAGTGCCTACAGCAAAGTAAGCATAGCACCTTTAATCGCTCCCCTTATCTAAATATCTCTTTTATTGAAGTAGTAGATTGCAATTATTATGGGCAGCAATATCCACATTATCAGTATGGCTGATGCCGTCCATGAATTGTAGAATGATGGGGGATGGTACACGCTTGCTACATCCTTCATCAAATGAAGATTCAATGTAACTATAGTGGAGAAGGATTGCACAGGATTTATCAAATTGAATGCATAGTACCAATCAGGAGGGTTTTCTATAGATGAGCCGCTCATTACAAGTATACCAAAGGATATCATTCTCCATATCATGGCAAACAGGAAGAACAGGAAAATGGCAGCGCCCATGGCCGTCGAGCGCCTTTTTAGAATGGCTGAAAACATTATGGAAATTGATATGTATGACATGGCGAGGAGTATTGACGCGATAATAAATATGGCATACTCCTGTAAATTAATGGATGCATTGATTGCTATCACAATACCTCCTATTCCGAACCCTAGGAGAATTGATGAGGAAACAACTGCAGACAAGCCAATGAATTTGCCTATGACCACCTCTATTCTGGATACGGGATATGATAGAAGAAGATTCATGGAGCCTCTTTCTATTTCTCCCACTATGGCCGCATAGCTGAGCATAAGGGAGATGATTGGTATGAGAAGCTGTACCAGTGCCATCATAGCTATTATTGTGATGGAAATATCACTCCACCCTACCTTGCCCGTTTGCTGGGCTGTGCCAAAATATGATGATACGAGAATGAGTATTAAAAAGATAACAGAGAGAGCTATCATCCACTTGTTCCTCAAATTATCCATGAATTCCTTTTTTGCTATTTTTAAAATATTGTAAATTTCATTCATCTTCTCTCACCATCCTCATGAATATTTCCTCCAGAGAGGGTTCAACTGTTTTAAAATCAAGTATTTTTCCTCCTGCATCCTCTATAACCTTTATGACATTTGTTTTTATGGAAGGCGGACAGATTATTTCGAGTATATTCTTATCAATGCTGGCATCTCTTACCCCTCTCACCTGTTTCACTCTGTTAAGTATGTAGCTGGAAGGTCTCTGCAGCTCTATTCTAAGTTTTGGAGTCATATCAAATTGCTTGCCCAATGCTTCAATTGTATCCACCGCAATAAGCTTTCCTTTGTTTATCACAGCAACTCTATCACTGATCTCCTGCACTTCAGATAAAATATGAGATGAAAAGAGTATCGTAACCCCTCTTTCCTTTAACTCAAGTATCTTTTTTCTTATTTCATATGCCCCTATTGCATCCAGACCTGATGTGGGTTCATCCATTATTATAATTTCAGGCTCTCCTATCAATGCCTGAGCTATTGCAAGACGCTGAAGCATTCCCTTTGAAAATCCTGCAACCTTTCTGTTGGCAGCTTTTTCAAGAGATACTTCTTTCAATAATTTCATGCAGTCGCATTTTACATCCTTCAATTCTGCAAAGAATTCGAGCGTTTGGAGTGCTGTGAGATTATCATAAAAGGCCACTCTTTCTGGAACATAACCCATTATTTTCTTTATTTCTCTCTCATGTTTCTTCAATTCCATATCCTTTATCTTTATTTCTCCGCCATCTATGGATATGAGGCCAAGTAAGGCTTTTATTGTTGTTGTCTTTCCAGCACCATTAGGGCCAAGAAGGGAAAATATCTCTCCTTTCCTAACACTGAAAGAAATGCCATCAACAGCGATTACATCGCCATATTTTTTTACAAGGTCAATGACTTCTATCATTTGTGTTGATAGTATAACGGGTATAAATATTTTCTATTTTTTATTCTTCTTTCCATTTCGTGAACATGACCCCGAGTATAAATACCACCGCTGCATAAACCGCTACAACTGCCATGTTGAAGAGAGCGAGCTTATAATCCATATAAATCATGGCGTTTCTGAAGGATTCGTTGACATAGTACAACGGCAGGAATTTTGCTATTATCTGCAAGAAAGATGGCATCAGCTGAAGAGGAAAGAATGTTCCGGATAAGAACATCATCGGAAATATTATGGCGCTGGCGGCGGAGTCTGCGGTTTCCTCATCCTTAACAAATCTGGACAGGAACATTCCTGTGCCTGTGAATGCGAATGTTGAAATAATCAGAGCAAGAATGGAAAGAAGATTGATATTTGCATGCATTGAATATATTGCCATGCCTGTGATAATAATTGCAACAAAGGATATTGAGTTTATGACCACCTGATACAACATTCTGCCAAACAGCCATTCTCCTCTGCTCATCGGTGTTGTGAGCAGTTTTTTCAATAAGCCCATCTTTCTGTACTTGACACTCATTTCTATGCTTGCATAGACAGAGGAGGTCATAATTGTCATTCCTATTATGCCCGGAACAAAGAAGTCAATAAAGGTATATTTTTCTCCAACAATTTTTTTCTCAGTATATGTGATTATCGGTGTGATATTATATATTCTGAAGTTAATGTTGTTTATGACCGCTGACAGTATATTTTCCACAACCTGATTTGTTTGCTGGTTAGAGGGATCAACATATACCTCTATTTCAACATGCTTTCCTTCAGATAAATTATCTCCGAATCCCTGAGGTATTGATATAACAACCGCATTTTTCACGTAATTTTTCAGACTCTCATTTTCTCCAATATTTTTCACATCAATAACTCCTGTGCTGTTGAGATAGTGTATAAATTCATGTGAAAAAAATGAATTATCGTGATCCATAACATATACCTCATAATTTTCTCCTCCACCAGAAAAAATGGCACCGAATATCAATATCAGCATTATTGGAAATGCAAGTGTCCAGAATACAGACGCCCTGCTTCTATACCAGTTCCTTATTGAAGCCGATGTCTCTGCAACGACTCTCCTAATTTTCATTTATCTTCCTCCCGGTGAGGTTTATGAATACATCATCCATGCTCGGCCTTTTTATTTCTATGAATTTATACTCAATTCCCTCCACCTTGAGTTTATTTATAATCTCCACAATCTCCTTTTCATCGCTTATTTCCCTCACAATTTTCTCCTTTGCATCTATTATTATCTTCTTTTTACCACCGTATTTATCTATAAGTTCATCTGGGGTTCCTTCAGCAATTATTTTTCCATCGTTCATGATTGCTATTCTGTCCGCCAACTTTTCGGCCTCCTCCATATAATGAGTGGTCAAAATTACGGTTTTCTTTTCTTCCTTCATGTATTCTATTATATCCCACAGACTTTTTCTTGCTGCAGGGTCCAGCCCTGTGGTTGGTTCATCAAGAAATATTATTTCAGGGTTGTTTACTATCGCTATTGCAATTCCCGTCCTCCTCTTCATTCCTCCTGACAGATTTTTGTAAAGTTCATTTCTTTTTTCATATAATCCCAGCATCTTCAGCAATTCATCGCAATCTTTATGCTCATCATACATGCTTGCAAAATAGCATATGGTTTCCATTACGGTGAGTCTTTCAATTGAACTGAATTCCTGAGGAAGAACACCCATTTTCTCTCTTACTTTTACATCTCCAGGCTTCATTCCAAAAATTCTAACCTCGCCTGAGGTGGCATCTCTTATTCCCTCTATTATCTCTATTGTTGTTGTCTTTCCAGCACCATTAGGGCCAAGAAGGGAAAATATCTCTCCTTTCCTAACACTGAAAGAAATGCCATCAACAGCGATTACATCGCCATATTTTTTTACAAGGTCAATGACTTTTATTACATTATTCATATATCCATTGCTCATCGATCATTTCATAATCAACAAGCTCTTCATTTTCAAACCATAATGATATTTCCCTTTTCGCTGTTTCCTCGCCATCACTTGCATGGATTATATTTCTTCCAATGTGCTGTGCAAAATCTCCTCTTATTGTACCTGGCGCCGCATCCTGTGGATCTGTTGCGCCAACCAGTTTTCTTATTTTTGCTATGGCATTTTCTCCTTCAATTACCATGGCTACAACAGGTCCAGAGGTGATGTATTTTATAAGGCCATCATAAAAACTTTTGCCTTTATGCATTTCATAATGCTTTGATGCAAGTTCAGTGGAAACCCTCATGAATTTCATTGCAACAATTTTCAGACCCGATTGTTCTATCCTCTCTATTACCTTCCCAACAAGCCTGCGCTGTACCCCATCGGGCTTTATCATGACAAATGTTCTTTCCATATCATGTCCTCCTGTAGAGGGCTGACCATCTCACCTTTTTGGGGTCTCTCTTCAACTTCAGCATGTTCTTTCTGCACTTGCTTGAACAGAAGTAAAGTATTGTGCCATCCTTCTTTACGTACATCATGCCCGTACCGGGCTCTATTTCCTTCCCGCAGAATGAGCATTTCCTCGCCATTTTACTTCACACTCAGTTTTCTTGCTTCTCTTTCAGCTTCTCTAAGCATGAGTATGTCACCCACTCTCACTGGCCCGATGACATTCCTTGTAAGTACCCTGTTTTTGTCCTTGCCCTCAAGAATTTTCACTCTAACCTGAATTACTTCACCACACATGCCAGTTCTTCCCACGACGGTTACAACCTCTGCAGGTATTCCCTCAGCCATTTTAACCCTTTATTTCTTCAACCTTTTTAACTATTTCCGCTACCAGATCCGCTGCCTCGCCCTCATCAACGATGGCCACGCTTGCCGCTGCCACTTCAAGCCCTGCTGCTCTGCCCAGTTCCTCCTTTGATGGAACATAGGTGTAGGGAACGTTTTTCTCCTCACATAAATATGGCATGTGGGCTAAAATTTCCTCAGGTGTTACATCAGTTGCCATCACAACAAGCTTCGCCTCTCCTCTCTCCACTGTTTTTGTTACCTCATTTGTTCCCTTTCTCACGCTTCCGCTCTCTCTGGCTTTCTCAACCGCTTCATACACCTTCTTAACCATATCTTCTGGTACATCAAATTTAACATACATTGGCATATTCATCGCCTCCTATCATAGGCAAAATGCAATAGCATACTGATATATAAGCCTGATGGTGGGATGTGTTACGAACACTTATTCAACGGTAAAATTGCTTGAATAGCTTGTACTCTCATTGGCTATTCCATCCTTAATCTTTATCACAACACTGTATTTTCCTCTTGCCCATGTGTTATCTATGATGGTAAGATGATTATCAAACCAGAGTGCATCTTTGCCTGTTGCATCGATGTACTGATCAATCATTGGGTAGTCTTTAAGCGTAATTCCGCTTAAAACAAGGGGTGAGCCATCCGGTTTTAAAACCGTCAGAGTCTGATAAATCTTGGCGGAGCCATTGCTTGCCTTTTCAAATCCATTCAGCTCAAAGTACATGAAAACCTGCTCTCCATCCATGTATGCTGAGGAATGTTCCTGATAATCTCTCCACCCATTTATGGATGAGCAGTAGTGAAAGTTTGACACTGAAAGAGATGAATCGGATATATGAATGTCAGGTATATGAATATCTATTGTTCCAAAAACTACTCCCAGCGCCAGCAGGAGAACAGCAGCAACCAGTATCTTTATTACTTTTCCCATTTTCAGGATATGGGATGAGCATATAAATACATTTTTATCGATTTGTTGCTTGACACGAACCATAATTTCTTATATTTTCTGGAGAGAGGAGTAAAGAAATTAAAATTGGGAAAGAGAAAAAGAAATATCAAATGAGGGCATGAAACGGAGATGATACCTTATTGGTAAATGAATTGAAGGAAGGAATTTTGTTGAATATAGGGGAGATGAAATGCATTTCCGAAAGATAATAAGAGACTATATTCCCTGTTGTTAATGGGAAAATATGGTAAATGAAACCATGATCGTATGTTATGTTAAATCTCATGCTCATGGAATTATGGCAGGGCAATCAAAAGTTTTATAATCCCCCTATAAAAATGTTGCCGAAATGTTTATATATCAGTCTTTCATTCATTCCAAAGTTTAAAAATTTTGGGGTTGATTTAAAAATGGCGAAGAAAAAAGCTGAAGTTGAGGAGATTAAAACTTGTCCCGAATGTGGTTCCACCCGTCTTATATGGGACTATGAGAGGGGCGAGCTGATATGCCAGGATTGTGGTCTTGTAATTGATGATTCCTATATCGACCAGGGACCTGAATGGCGTGCCTTTGATCCTGAGCAGAGGGAAAAGAGGGCCCGAACGGGTGCACCTCTTGATTATACGGCTCAGGACAAGGGATTGAGCACGATGATAGGATGGAAAAACAAGGATAGTTATGGAAAGTCCATACCAACAAGAAATAGAGCACAGCTTTACAGGCTGAGAAAATGGCAGCGCAGGATAAGGGTCGGGGGAGCCAGTGAAAGGAGCCTTGCCTCAGCTCTCTCAGAACTTGACAGGATATCTTCTGACATGGGACTGCCGAGGAATGTGAGAGAGGCAGCGGCCATGATTTACAGGAGAGCAATAGAAAAGAATTTGATAAGGGGAAGGAGTATAGAAGGAGTTACTGCAGCCGCCATCTATGCCGCCTGCCGCCAGACGGGTGTGCCTCGTACCTTGGATGAGGTTGCAGCATCCTCCAAGGTTGACAGGAAGGAGATTGGAAGGACATATAGATTTCTTGCGAGAGAACTTGCTCTCAAACTCATGCCCACATCTCCACAGGATTATATTGAGAGGTTCTGTAGCGAGCTTGGATTGAGTGAGGATACAAAAACGAAAGCTCTGGAAATTCTGAGACAGGCGGAGGAGAAGGAGCTGACAAGTGGTAGAGGACCTACAGGAGTGGCAGCAGCAGCCATATACATTGCCTCCATACTCTGTGGAGAGAGGAGAACACAACGCGAGGTGGCCGATGTTGCTGGCGTAACGGAAGTTACAATAAGAAATAGATACAAGGAGCTTGCAGAGCAACTTGATTTAGATGTAGTTCTATGACGAGATGGTACAGGGAGAGGAAAAAAGATTATTATTACAGAGAGGCAAAGAAAGCTGGTTATAGAGCAAGGTCGTCATTTAAATTAATTCAGATACAGAAGAGATATCATGTGCTGAGAAGAGACGGAATTTTCATTGATCTGGGAGCCTCTCCAGGAGGATGGAGCCAGGTTGCAGCCAAGTATGGAAAGGTGATTGCTGTCGACATTGCCAGCATGGCACCGATTGAAAATGTTGTTTTCATTAAGGGTGATATTACAAGTGATGAGATAATAGAGAGAATAAAGGAACATGTTGTAATGGCTGATGCCGTCATCTCAGATGCCTCTCCAAACATAAGCGGAAACTACACCATGGACCAGGCAAGAAGTGTGTGGCTGTGTGAGAATGCCCTCAGAATAGCAAAGGAATTTTTAAAGCCTGGAGGAAATTTTGTATGCAAAATTTTTGAAGGCGAGGATTATCCAGAATTTTTCAGCAAGGTGAAGGAGAACTTCCGCATGGTGAAGCCTCATGCACCGCAGGCAAGCAGGAAGCAGAGTTCAGAGAAATACATAATAGCCAAGGGATTCGTAAAAAGATTTTAATATTACATGTTTATGATTATGAAATTCGCATTTGCAACGGATGATGGAGAAAATTTTACAAGGGAGCACTTTGGGAGTGCAGAATACTATCTGATATATGAATATGATGGGGAAGAACTGAAATTTATGGAGAGGATTGCGAACACGACGGGAGAGGAGGAAAAGCACGGAGATGAGGAGAAGGCAAGAAGAGTCATGAATTTGATGAGGGATAAAGCAATAAAGGTTTTTGTTGCCAGTGTGATGGGCCCGAATATTACAATAATAAGGAAGAGATTTGTGCCCGTAATATCCAGAATAAACAATATTGAGGAGGCAATAAAGAGAATAAACTTTGATGAGATAGCTGAGGAAGCGAGAAGGGAAGGAGAGAAGAGAATAATCTACATAAGGTGATTACTTTCTTACAACAATGAAATGATTATCAGCATGTTTCTTTGCCACTTTTTTCACACTCCATGCTTTTATTATTTCAAAACCAGCCTTTCTTACATCTTTTTTTAATTCTGCCATGCTATACAGATGATAGAATCTATTTACATTAACTCCTCTCCTCCATGGAATGTTTATATCACCAAATTCATTTTCCTTTCTTATAAAAAATTCCTTTAAGAAATGCATCCTCCATCTATCCTGCCATCTTGCCCATACGGAAATCATTCCATGGGCTTTACTCTTCATCACCCTCTTCATTTCCTTAAGCGCTCTTATTCTCTCCTCACTGCCCTCTATATTGTGAAGGGAGGCAATAAAAATGGCATAATCAAATGTTTCATCTCTGAAGGGAAGATATCTCGCATCCGATTGGATAAGAATAGCATCTGATGCATTTTTCCTTGCAATCTGAAGCATTTTAAATGAAGAATCTATTCCCACTGCCATGCCTCTCTCCATCATCAATCTTAAATGCCTTCCATTTCCACATCCTATGTCTATTCCATCTCCATGCTGACTTTTTATAAAATCCTCGCATTCCTTCCATGCTTTCTTTCTGGTATCATTGAAATATTCTGCTATTGCATCCCATTCATCCATTATTGAACTAAATGCCAAAATTTAAAAGCTTATCCCTTATACCTATCATGAAATATAAATGGGTTATACTGGCAACATTCTGGTTTATGATATTCTCCTATGGCGCGAACTGGTTTGCTGTGGCGCCTCTGCTCCATGACATAGAAACCACCTTTGGCATAGATCACGCCTCAAGCCATCTGCTTCTCTCCATAATAGGTCTATTTGTTGTATTCTTTGCCTGGCCGGCGGGCAGCCTGGCGGACAGGAAAGGGCTTAAAATAACCTCAACAATTGGTGCAGCCTTCATGGCTCTTGGATTCGGAGCGAGAGCAATATTCTGGAATGGTTATTTGCCCATCCTTATCACAACCATGATTGCAGGCATTGGTCTTGCATGGCTTCTTGTTGCTCTTGCACCAACGATGATTGAATGGTTTGGGAAACGCTCTTCTTTGGCTGTGGGTATTGCGAGCTCTGGTTTATTCCTTGGATTTTCATT
The DNA here is from genome assembly GCA_021162815.1 of Thermoplasmata archaeon. Taxonomy (GTDB): domain Archaea; phylum Thermoplasmatota; class E2; order UBA202; family JdFR-43; genus JAGGXW01. The sequence continues at coordinate 14,667 of JAGGXW010000069.1, forward strand.
TGGCTCTGTGACAAGTCCATATCTTTACAGGCAGGGAGGACTGGAGACTGTTTTTATTTTCTTTGGCATACTTGCTGTAATTGCTTTCATAATATGGCTTGTAGCTGGAAAAGACGCCAAAAAAACTGGAAAGAAAAAGGCAAAGAAATTCTCCGAGGGATTGAAGGAGGTGCTTGCCTCAAAAAATGCGTGGATATATCCAATAATAGGGTTCTTCATTGTTGGCGCAACTCTTGCTGCATCAGCTCTCATGCCAAGAATGCATGCCTTTGGAGATATTGAAAAAGGTTACATAATAAGCATAATGCTTCTCGGAGCTGCCATAGGTGCATTCTCCATTCCCCACCTTGCATCAAAATATGGAGTGAAGAAAACATCTGTTGCAGTTTCTCTGCTTGCATTACTCTCATGGCTCCTCTTTTATCTTGATATGCCATTCTTTGCCCTCATGCTGGTATCATTCATATTCGGCGTGTTTCTGCAGGCAAGCTGGCCTATTGCTCTCCACAGTCAGGAAACGGAAAAGGGTGTTACTGCAGAAAATGCGGGAATAGCAGCAAGTCTTTACATCTCAATAAGCAACATTGGAGGAGCAGTATTGCCTGTAATAACAGGATGGCTTGAAAACGATATCAATCTTGCCTACATGTCCATCGCAGTCTATGTGGCTCTATTTCTCATTGCCTGGATTGCCGTGAGAAGATAACTCCATCTCCATGAGATTCCCCTTCTTTACCCTTTTTATCTCCGCTTTGTCCAGTATGAGCAAAGAAATCTCATTTACCACCCTCACCTTCCCTCCAAGTAAATGCCCTCCTCTCAGCAGATGATCCATGCAGGCAAGGGCAACATGAGCATGAATGACGGCTTTTTCACCATCATTTCCGATATTTCCTTGGAGAGAGACAAGCTCTGCGGGTTCCTTTATCTCTGCCTTTATATACTTTTCACCATCAAAATAGCCTATTACGGCATTTTCAAGCATTCCAACTCCATTAAGTATTATGCCTGATTTTATTCCCTCCTCCTCTGCAAATGAGGTTAAGTTATCTATTATATCTCCCTCAACAAATTTGGCAACAACAATATTGTTCTCTCTCACAAACATGCTTTTCCTAATATGGCTGGAATTTAAACATTTTGAAATTTCTTTTCCATGAGAAAATGCTTTATCTCTCCAAAGAGAATTTTTGATGGTCTTACCACTCTATAACCATTTTTCCTGTAAAATTCCACAGCATTTTCCCTTGCATCCAGTATTATTTTCTCCACTTCTCTTCTTCTTGCTTTTTCCTCCAGTTTTTTTAACATTCTGCTTCCTATACCTATATTTCTGTATCTCTCATCGACGGCCATATATCTTATTTGCGCCTCCTGCGGATAATTAAAATGGAGGCGAGCTACTCCTATAATATTGCCATTCATCAATGCAATTATGTGAAAGGCATTTTCCTCCATGTCATCTTTCTCACTTCCATACGGCTGATTCCATGGTTTCCTCAGAATTTTCCATCTCAACCTGTAATATGCCTCCATTTCCTCCTCTGTTCTTGGTTCTCTTATTTCCACAAGAATTGTAATGAAAAATCTTTTTTAATCCCTCCTCAATATATTATTGATGAGGGACCTGATTCGCATAAGAGATGTCATGAACACCAATCCTGTGATAATAGGCAAAAAAGCAAGTGTTCTTGATGCCGCTAAGGAGATGATGAGTGAGAAGGTTGGAAGCATAATAATAACAGACGATGGCCAGCCTATAGGTATACTCACTGAAAGCGATATACTAAGAAAGATTGTGGCGGAGGAAAGAGATGCAAATAAAACATGTGTGGATGAAATAATGAGTACCCCTCCAATAACAATAGAGCCTGAGAAAAGTGTTGAAGATGCGATAAGAATGATGGGAAAATACAGGATAAGAAGATTGCCCGTGGTGGAAAATGGAAGGCTTGTCGGTATGGTGACGGAGAGGGATATACTTCAGGCATCTCCTGCAATAATGGATATATTTGAGGAGTGGGCAAAGATTACAGAGGAGAGAATTTCTTACAGAAAGAGTGGAAAATATATCAGGGGAAAATGTGAGGAATGCGGTATGCTTACCGACAGGCTTATTGAAGTAAACGGGCGTCTCTTATGCGAGTCATGTGCTGAAGCTTTAAAATAAAATTATAGGTGATTTTGATGAAGGTAAAGGAGATAATGACACGGGATGTTATTTATGTGAATAAGAACGATGATTTAAGGCATGTGATAGACCTTATGGAGAAACATAATATAACAAAGATGCCTGTTGTTGATGATGGTAAGATAGTGGGAATAGTAACAGATAACAAAATAGCGGATAAACTCGGCAGTATAAGAAGTAAAGGCGTCATAGCTGCTCATCTTCATGCATCTTCTGTTATGGAGAAAGATTTTGATGCCATATCTCCAGATACAGATGTGGCTGACATACTGGCTAAGGTTGGCTTGCCCGGTCCAACAATGCTGCCCGTAACTGTTGATGGTACGGTGGTTGGCGTGGTGACAAAAGCGGATTTATTACCCATGGTAAAAGGAGACACAAGGATAGAGGAAATAATGACAAATCATGTCATAACAGCAAAGCCAGGGGACAGGGTGGTTCATGCAAGGAGAATAATGCTGGACAATGATATAGCCCGCCTTCCTGTTGTGGATGGTGGAAAGGTGGTGGGTATAATTTCTGATAAGGAAATAGCATTTGCATTTGCGGCATTGAGAAGGAGTTTTTCAATAGGGCAGCAGCAGCATCAACTCAAGATGCTTACTGTAGGGGACATTATGAAAACGCCTGTGGTGACAATAACGCTATCATCCACGGTTGAAGAGGCTGCCAAGTTGATGATGGAAAAAGAAGTTGGCTGCCTGCCTGTGATTGGCGGGGATGAGAAACTGCATGGCATAGTTACGAGAACTGATTTACTCCGCTATCTATATGAGCATTACAGCAATGGAAGCTCGTGAAGCCATTTTATATCGCTGAAATACAGCGTTCTTATATCCTTTAATCCAAGCAAAATCATTGCCATTCTTTCCAGACCAAGCCCCCAGGCAAGCACAGGATATTCTATCCCAAATGTTTTTGTTACTTCAGGCCTGAAAATTCCTGAGCCACCAAGCTCTATCCATCTCCCCATAAAAAGTACCTCTATTTCCATTGATGGCTCCGTGTATGGAAAATAAGCGGGTCTGAACCTGATTTTTTCAAAACCCATCCTTGTGTAAAATTCTCTCAATATCCCCTTCAGCATACCAAAATTTGCATCCTCCTCATAAACTATTCCCTCTATCTGATGAAATTCTGGAAGATGTGTGGAGTCAATATTCTCTCTTCTAAACACTCTTTCTATGGAAAACACCTTTGCAGGAGGAACGGGATTTTGATAAAGATATCTTATTGTATTCACGGTGGTATGCGTTCTTAAAAGCGCTTTTTTTGACTCATCCTTATCAAAAGAATACTGCCATCCTCTCGAACCATCTATGCCATGCTCATGTACTTCGGCAACTTTATTCAGCAACTCTTCATCAATCTCAATCTTATCCGGCTTTTTACAATAAAATGTATCCTGCATATCCCTTGCAGGATGATCCTGAGGTATGAAAAGGGCATCCATGTTCCAGAAGGCAGATTCTACATAGCCTCCACTTATTTCTGAAAAACCCATCTCCGCAAATATTCTCCTTATCTTTTCAATGAGCTGTGACAGAGGATGTCTTTTGGCTGCATATATTGAAGGAGCAAATGCCCTGACATCATATCTTCTAAATTTTTTCTTTTTCCATTCTCCACTTCTTATAATCTGGGGCGTTAATTGGGAGAGCTCCTCCTCAATTTCTATGCCTTTATTGACAATTTCCCATCCTCTTTCAGTAAGAACTATTTTTCTATGTATTCTCTCTCTTTCCTTTATTGCCCTCCTTTTCTTCAGAATTTCAGCTGTGCTGCTTTCAATTTCATGGTTTCCTGCTGCTATCTCCTTAAGAGCCAATTCTTCAGGTTGCTCCCTTTCCATGGCTTTCCTTCCCTCCTCGGTTATCTCTATAAATTTCCTGCCATCTTTGTTGATTATTTTGCACCATCCCTTTCTCACTGCCCATCCAATCATTATCCCTGCATCCTTCTTACCAAATTTTTCTTCCACCTCATCCACACCTGCTCCATCCATGGAAAGAAGCTTTTTTTCTGGCAAACCTTCTTCCAGAAATCTTCTCCCCTCATCAGTTAGCTCATATTCCTTGACAAGTCTTTCCTCCATATTAACAAGCCTTTTGGACTGGAGCCAGGAGGCGGCATTCATTGTTTTTACAAGTTCCATATCTATCTCCTCTGGTGCGGCGCTGCCATCATGTCTCTGCAATTCAAGTAAAAGTTTTTTTTCAAGTGGGGAAAGTGCTTCCATTGAAAAAAATAATTTGAGATTTGTATAAATACTATTCGTATATTCTTCCTTCAGTAACGATGTGTTTTACCACTGTCTCAACCCTTGTAACAGCCTGTTTTGTTATCTCCAGTCTTCTTCTTAAATCAGGATCTGCATTTGGAATGGATAAGTCAAGATAGCCTTTGGCTATGCACAATGGATTGAAGAAATAGTGGGATATCTCTTCCAGAAACTTTCTTTCCTTTTCCAGAACTTGCTGCATTTTTTTCTTATCTTTTTCCATTTCCTTCTGTATTTTCACTCTTTCTGTGATATCAACCATATTTACAAGAACAGCATCCTTGAAACCTTCCATTTTTGATGAAACCATCTCGACCCATCTTATTTCCTTCCCATTTCTGATTCTTATTATCTTGGGCTTGCCATTCTTCATCATTTCATCAAATTTTTCTTTATCTGCCTCATGTATGGAGTCGAGTCCATTGGAAAGTGTATCTTTCGTTATTTTGTTTGAATATATTATCTCCCCGTTTCTCACTATGAATATTCCTGTGAGAGAGTTCTCACAGGCTTTGAGATAATCTTCGTATAAACCGTTGTAAAATATTTTTAACCTCATTCCGTCTTTAACTACTTCTTTCTGAATTATGTTGTTGTCCTCTATCTCTCTTGCTTTCCTATTTCTGTATATCTCCCCGCCTTTATCGTCATACAGTACCACACCGACAGGAAGGTTTTCCAGGATAAATTTTTCTGGCTCGATGGTCCCATCCCCCTCAATTGATGAAATGTTTCTATATAAAATTTTCTAAATATAGGTTAGCATATTGATAGCAATTTAATCTTTAAAAATTGATATAGTCTCTGGAGGGAAATATTGTTCTGGCAGAGCAATTTTGTTCATCGTTCACAATAAATAATGAATCAAACATTATAAATATCAACAAGCAATATTGCTCCATGCAGCATATATACACTATGTATGAGGAAGTGGAGGATAAGTTAAGATTTATCACCACCTCGGGGGTAAGAATAAAAATGATGATATCTCTGCTTGAAAGACCAAAGGCATCTGGCGAGCTGAAGGATGAGTTAGAGACAAGTACATCAACAGTTATACATGCTGCTCGAGACTTGGAAAAAGAGAAGTTGATTATTGAAGGAGCCAATGGATTTGAACTGACAAACACCGGTAGAATTGTGGCTCTGAAAACGATGGAATATATAAAATCGTTTGGAGTGGTGAAAAAATTTGACAACTTCTGGGTTACGCATGATCTGTCTGATATACCGGATGACCTTCTACTTAGAATAGGTGAACTTGCGGATTCAAAGATAATAACTGATACTCCTACAGATTTACTCAGAGGCCTGAGTTTGTACTTTAAACTTGTGAGAAAGGCCAAGCAGATGTATGGAATTTCATCTATCTTTCATCCGAAATTCCCAGATATGATAGAAAAACTGGCGAATAGAGGCGTGGAAATGAAATTCATTGTTACTCCCATGATTTTTAAAACCCTCTCTGGAGAGAAATATGGTAAGAGATTGAAGGCTCTTACTGAAAAGGAAAACTTTGAACTCAGATTGTATGACAGGGAATTAAAACTGGCGTTTACGGTTACAGATTTTGTACTTTCATTTGCTTTATACTTCACAGATGGAAATTTTGACAGTGCAACTGATTTGTTAAGTTATAATAAGGAGGCGATAAAATGGGGTAGAGACTTATTCAGATATTATTACGACAAGGCAAAGGTTATTCGCCCAGAGGATATATGATGGGTTAAGCAAATTTCTCCAGTTTCTGATGGTCTCCTCTATTTTTATTTCTTTCTCCAGTTTTTCCATAATGTATCTGTCTTTTAACATGTTTGAAGTTCCTCCAAAAATAGAGCTCATGCTTGCATCTTTTTTTGTGACCCTGTCAATATATACTCTTAATAAGGTAACGGATAAAGAGGAGGATAAAATAAATGCTCCTGAAAGAAGTAAAATAGCTAACTCTCCTCTTACATTACCTGTTGCTATAATTGCCTATATTGCAGCCCTGATAATGGGAGGAATTGACAAAATTATTTTTGTTATAATTCTTATGATACCATTGCTATCCGGAATTTTTTACAGCATAAAAATAGCATCTGTAAGATTGAAGGATATATTCCTGATGAAAAATATGATAATAGCTTTTTCATGCACTTCTGTTGCTGTTGCTCCCTTCTTCTATAGCAATGATATAAATGCACTCATTCTTGTTGCTTATTTCTTTTTCATAAAAATATTCATAAATACAATAATTTTTGATTTGAGAGATGTTGAGGGGGATAGAAAAGCAAATGTGAGAACCGTTCCCGTTGTTATAGGAGTTAAAAAAACAGAGAAGATATTATTGCTGCTGAACTCAACCCTGTTAATATGGGTTGTTATGATAATGAATGTGGAGAAAATATCTTCCATGTTGCCTGTATTTCTAATATCCATTGTATACGGTTATTTTTACATAATCCAGTTTTCAAGAAGAAAGATTTACAACAGACTTATATATGATTTGACTACTGATGGAGAATGGAATTATCTCTTTCTCCTCACCATAGTATTTCAGAATGTGAGGTTATAGTTATATATCTGATTTCATATAGAATTGATGCTTGTATTCATACACGGAATGTGGGGTTCTCCAAAGCAGTGGATAAATTATGTTAAATATTTTGAGAAGATGGGTTTTGAAGTGGAAGCAGTGGATTATTCCTCAAAAATAAATACAAGAAATACAGGAGCGATGAAACTTATAAAGGAAGTGGAGAAATATGCGGAAGGAAATATCTTGGTTGGTCACTCATTTGGAGGATTAATTGTTCAGAAGCTGGCAGAGAGAAAAAACATTGCTGCAGGCATAGCAATTTCAAGCGCACCGCCTCATGATGTAAAATTTTCATCCATGCTGACCTTGGATACAATAAAATATCTTCCAAGTGTACTGCTGAATAAACCATTTAAGCCCGATTTTAAATTCCTCAAGAAATATATCCTGAACTGTGTGGATGATGAGAGGGCTAAAGAGATATATTCTCATCTGAACTCATTTCCAGCCAAAGCATCTATGGATATATTCATGAGAAAAATAAGAGTTGATGAAAGAAAAATAAACTCCCCACTTCTATTCATTGCTGGAAAAAGGGACATTATATCTCCGCCAGAAATGGTAAGAAAAATTGCAGAGAAATATAATGCAGAGTATGATGAAGTGGATATATGTCACTGGATATTTGATAATTATGATGAAATAGCTAAAAAAATTGAGGAATTCATCAAAGAAAACAATCTGGAATGAGTCTATTTTTCAGCAAGCTTGGCTTTTTTAATTAGAAAGCTTCCCCTGCTTCCATTCCATATTATTTCCCCATCTTCAACCACAATTTTTTTTCGGTAGAGAGGGCAATCCACAACAAGTGTTTCATATTCCCCTCCTTCTCCTGCAAAATTAATTTTATATTTTTCATATATTCTATCAAGCTTATTCACAATGTCTTCATCAATAATCTTCCCCAAAAACTCTTCATCCAAACCCGCGGCGGCGACGGCATCAATCATTATTTTGAAGCCTGCGTTTAGCATTTCCTCAAGAAGCATTTTCTGATTTTTATGCCACAATGGCATGAATGATTTTACATCAATCTCATGGCATATTCTTTCCAACCTCGTCCTCTGATATTCGCTGGATATGGCTCCTGCTATTACAGCATCAACATCTGCCTTTTCTATAAGACTTTTTAAGTCCTCCAGCTCCTTTTCTTTAATCGCTTTGCTTCTTGCTGTTAGAATTGGCACATCCATTGCTTCTGCGATGAGATTTACAACCCATATGTTATCGAAATGATACATCCAGGATAATTTTTCAGGTATGACGGATATAAGATTTTTTATGTTCCATCCATACTGCTTTGCAATGTAACATGCATATATCGAATCCTTTCCCCCCGAGATGAGGCAGGCTACATCAATCGTACTCATCTGCTATCTCCCCCAGCAGTTCCTCTATCAAATCTTCAAGGGTGACAATTCCAAGAGTTTTCCCCTCCTTAGACTGAATTATTGCCATGTGTATTTTCCTCCTCTGCATCTCTCTGAGAATATCATCTATTTTCATGCCTGGGTTGACCTTTATTATTTCTCTCATTATCTCCCTTATTTTTGTATTTTCATCTCTTTTAAGTGCATCCTTCACATGAACCATTCCTGTTATGTCGTCGATATTTTCTCTATAGACAGGAAATCTGGAATAGCCTGTTTCCACAGATAAATCTATCAATTTTTTTACAGTATCTTCCTCATTTATGCAAACCATTTTTTCTCTGGGCACATAAACCTCTATCGCCTTTGTTTCATCAAAATCAAACACTTCCTCCACAAGTTCCTTTTCATCCTTTTCAATTGTACCATATTTGACACCCAGATCAAGCATTGCCATTATTTCATTTTCTGTTATCATATTCTTCTTTCTCTCTTTCTTTCCCACCTTTACAACTATTATATTTGAAATGAATGTGAAGGCTTTTGCAAGAGGGGAAAATATTTTTGTTATAACATAAAGCGTCTTTGCTATTTTTAGGGCAAATTCATCATTGTTTATTCCAAATGCTTTTGGAGTTGCTTCTCCAAAAATTATTATGAGCAATGTCATAACTGCTGTTGCCACTCCTATTCCAGCATTTCCAAAAAACTGTGTTGCCAGTGCTCCCGCAAGAATTGATGATGTTATATTCACCACGTTATTGCCCACGACTATGGCACTAACCACTTCTTCAGGCTCCTCAAGCATCTTCTGCAGCAATATTGCTCTCTTATCCTTCTTCTGTGCTCTATCTGCCACCATTATTCTATCTGCTGAAACAAAAGCCATTTCCGCACTGGCAAAGAATGCAGATAGAAAAATCAAAATCACTATTAAAATCACAATTAGTATCCACATCATATTCTTTTTATCCCCCCATACAAGGATAAATCTGCTTTTTCTTCATTCATTTATTCTTGTGGAAATTGTGCTTTCCCTATTTAAGGATTGCGATTTGGGTGGGTTTGTCGAATAAATCAGAATGAATAAGGAAATTGCCATGTAGGTGTTTATGTTATGAACGATAGCCATGGCAATTATATGTTTCATTCTCATTGATTTTTTCCTGTATCTTGTGAATAATA
>JAGGXW010000077.1 GCA_021162815.1 Thermoplasmata archaeon
ATTATTCACAAGATACAGGAAAAAATCAATGAGAATGAAACATATAATTGCCATGGCTATCGTTCATAACATAAACACCTACATGGCAATTTCCTTATTCATTCTGATTTATTCGACAAACCCCATTAAATTTGCATGAAAGCTTCACTCCTTCTTCTCATGCTTCCTATTCCACTCCTCTCTTATTTTCTTGGCAAGCTCTCCATCCTCTATTATCAATGCCCCAATATAACCGCAGTCCTTGCATCTCCACATGCTCCATGTTTGAGGAATGAGCCATTCAACATTGTCTGAACCGCAAACAGGACAGTAAACCCTCACAATGTAATAACGCAGCCTGGTTAAAGTATCTTCGCCTTACACAAATATTCTAACCACCATCACCATGGCTGCGAATGCAAGTATGGCAGCCAGTCCATTTCTCAGATGCTTCTCCTTCACCCTCGCATGAATTCTTGAACCAATCTGGGAGCCAGCTATAACAACAATGGATAAAACAGTGCATGCAATCCAGTCGACACCCCCCTGCAAAACATGCCCGGCAAATCCCATGGAAGATGCTGCAAGAACAAGAAACGTGTTTGTACCGATAGCAACGCGGAGTGGCATTCCTCCAATCAGCACAGCAGCAGGAACAATCAGCCCGCCTCCCGATATGCCCACCATGCCCGCCATAAAGGCGGCGGCAGCGACAGTTAATGACAGATGAATAAAGTAAAGCTCGTATTTTTCCTTTCCCACCTCTCTATGCCACACACCGAATTTTCCCAAATGCATGTTTATACTCTTATTGAGAAAAAGCATTATGGCAGAGGCTATGAGAAATACCGCAAAGAGTATTTTGAGATATGTTGCCGGTATGCCAACAGATATAAAACCTCCGAGGAAAGATGATGCACCAACTATGATGGAAAGGAGGAAAGCAACTTTCCAGTCAATCAACTTGTGCTTGTGGGAATAAACAAAAATCATTGACAGGCTCTGAACAAATATGAGGAACAGGCTGACACCTGCAGATTTATAATATGATAAATTCATGAGGAGAAGAACAGGAAGATAAAGTTCTCCTCCACCCTTGCCAAACATGGAAAATGTAAGGGAAATGATGAATATCAATACAGCTACTGCAAGAAGTTCAATCATCTACGCTCTCCATTTCTCCTGCTCCATCTTGAAGAATTTCTGCAGCTCCTCTTCATTCATACTCCTTTCAGATATCTCCACCTCCATTCCTTTCTCCTCTAAAGGTTGCTTGACCATTTCCATGAGCATGAATTTTATTGGAACGCCCGGAAATGGAAATACCATTGTAAGGCTAACCTTATTTCCATTTACTTTCACATCCTCAATCATGCCAAGCTCAACAAGGCTTGCATCTATTTCAGGGTGCATTATTTTGCTTATTATTTCCTTCACCTCTTCCTCATTCATGCTTTTCACCTCAATACATGCAAATAGCGAGATATATGAAAGCATTTTATGCCAATAAAACTTTCGCAATGACTGTTCTCTCTCCAAATGTTTATAAAGCCCCTTTATATATAGCCTTGATTTGTATGGTAGATATGAAAATTGAAAATGTTGTGGCGTCAACAACAATAGCAAAGGAGATAGACCTCTCAAAATTAAAGAAGGCACTGCCGGAAAGCGAGTATAAGCCCGAGCAGTTTCCAGGGCTTGTGCTCCGCCTTGATGAGCCAAAAACGGCAGCTCTGCTTTTCAGAAGTGGAAAGGTTGTGTGCACGGGAGCAAAGACCATAGAGGATGTGGAAAGAGCAATCAAAAAAGTATGCGATAAAGTGGCGAGTGCCGGTTTTAAAGTTTACAGCAAGCCCGAGATAACGGTGCAGAACATTGTTGCCTCTGCAAATCTGCATGCCCAGCTTAACCTGAATGCAATAGCCCTTGCCATAGGTCTTGAAAAGATAGAGTATGAACCAGAACAGTTTCCGGGACTGGTTTACAGACTGACAGAGCCAAGGGTGGTTATACTGCTATTCGGCTCAGGAAAGCTTGTGTGCACGGGAGCAAGAAAGGCGGAGCAGGTGAAGGAAGCAATAGAAAAGATAACAGAAGAACTTGGAAGCAAGGGACTGCTTTAATCATTTATCTCCTCCTTCCCATTTTTTATTTCATTTTAAAAAATAATGAGTGCTCCCGTCGGGATTTGAACCCGAGTCTTCGGCTCTCTCCAGCCCTTTCTTTGGGGTGAAGCACTTTCTTTTTTAAAGAAAGGGCTCCGAGAGGCCGAAATGATTAACCGGGCTACACCACGGGAGCCTATGCTGTATATAGAGAGGATTATATAAATTTTATACTATGAAACTCTTGCAGTAGAAAATGGCATCAATGCATGAAGATTCTAACCTCTCGAGCCAACTCTTATGACCCTAACTCTTCTCCCCTCAACAACATCATGACATGTTATGGGCTTTCCATCAACGATTATTATTGCCTCATCTGGATAAAGTCCAAGCATTTTGAGTAGCTCCTCAGCGTGAATGCCATCCTTTATCTCCCTCTCCTCTCCATCAATCTCAAGCAAAGCCACAATTTTAATATGCCCATCAAATATTAGCATTGCGCTGGGATAGCCTAGCCCGGAAAGGCGGCGGCCTCGAGAGCCGCTGGGCGTAATGCCCTCGCAGGTTCAAACTGCAACTTGTCTGCAAACTGCGCTTTCCAGCAGGCAGGTTGCCTGAAAATCCTGCTCCCAGCGCTTTTTCATCAAAATTTTCATCAAAATAATGCATAAAAGCTCAAAATCTGGCTTTAGTTAAGTATTTAAATCAAAATCTATATATATTTGGAGGCAAAAAATGAAGGGAAAAATATTGTTAGTAGGTTTGGTGGCTTTTGCAATGCTGATGCCAGCATTGCCAGGAAATGCCATCAATAAGGAGAGCGGCATGCAGACAGAGCATGTGAATGTGAAGTTCTTGTATACAATAACCTCAAGCGGAATGGGAAATGTTCAGGTAACAAACGCAGAGGAAAATGAACACAATCCATCAATAGGAATGGACCCAACGGGCAAGTACTACATAGCATACACCAAGGATGTGAGTGTATTTGAAAACAAGATATGCGGTGCATATTCCTCAGATGGGACAACATGGAACAACATGGAGCTCTTCCCCGACATGGAAGGACTGAAGTACGGAAACCAGGTCAAGTTCGATACCAAATCAAATCTGCTTGTTGGCGTGTTTGCAGCATACACCTCTGGATACAACATAGTTTACACCATACCAGATGCATCTGATCCAAGCAACTGGCAGGCAGGCGGTTTCACAGGCTCAGGCAATACAGAGCATACATACAGCTCAATAATGTTCACAGACCTGCAGGATGGAACTCATATAGGAGTTGTTCCATTCATCTCTGATTCAGGTGGTTACACACAGACAGGCAACTGGCTTTATGTTACACTCAATCCACTTGACTTCTATGGCCAGTATGTGTATTATGACGCCCAGTCAGTTATTGGAGAGTACACAGCATCTTCCATAAGAGGAGCAAACTGGGGGGATAATGTTTATGGAGTTGTCATAGGAGCAACAAATGGAGAAACAGGAAGACAGGATGTTATTGTAAAGTGGACAACCTATGAGGCACAGCCAGATATAGAATATGTGGACAACCAGTTCTGGATAATGAAGGATACGGAGCATGATGCTGTTGAGCCAGATATAGCTGCAAACGGAAATGATATTTACATTGTATACTCTGCAAACACAAATCTCTTTGGAGATTATGATGTGATATGCTATTACAGCCATGATGGAGGAGCAACATGGGAGACAAGCACACCTGCAGGAACATCTGGAGCGGATGAGAAACACCCAGCCATATATGCACAGGGCAACAATGTGTATGTGGCATATGTAAATACAAAGGAACATAATCTCTACCTTGTAAAATCAACTGATGGAGGAGCAACATGGAGTGAGCCAGAAAAGATAAATGATGCAGATGGAAGTGTTGCAGACATGCCAGGAGCAGTTGCAATATCATCTGCAGGAATAGTATGGACAGATACCAGAAATGGAAATCAGGACATATACTATGCACAGCTTCCAGCACCAAGAATAGTTATCAAGAGTGTATCAGGAGGAATGGGAGTTAAGGCAGTGATAGCAAATGAAGGAAGCGAGGATGCAAGCAATATAGGGTGGAGCATAGATGCAACAGGTGGATTGATAATACTCGGAAAGCATGCTGAGGGAACAATAGACAGTCTTGCAGCAGGACAGGAAACAACAATAAGCAGCGGGCTCATGCTCGGTATAGGACCTGTCACAGTAACAATCAATGCAGGCGGAGCGTCAGCAACAGCAAAAGGTTTCTTACTCGGTCCATTGCTGCTTGGACTGAAGTAAAGAATAAACCTTTTCCCCTCTTTTTTTAATATGCCAGAAATTGTTGTGAAAAAGGATGGAAGAAAAGAAGCATTCATACCCGAGAAGATAGTTGTTTCTGCTGTTAAAAGTGGTGCAACACCTGAGAAGGCAAGAGAAATAGCAGAGAAGGTTAAAAGAATTGATAAGCATGAGATAGAAACAAAGGAAATAAGAGAAGTTGTTTTATCTGAGCTTAAAAAAGCCAATCCAGTGTGGCATGAGAGATGGTTAAATTATGATAAGAGTGTTAAAAGATTATACAAGCATTATCGGCATGGACTGTATGAATAAGCCATAATTTTTGCATTTCTCCCCATGCAACATTACAAAAAGTTTCATAATTGCTTTGTTATGGAAGGATGTGATATAGGAATAATGAAACTGGCAGGAATATGGGCTGATGGAGGATACAATAACTGGGGTGCAGCTGGCATAGGTATAATTACGGTGATAATAATAACAATAATAGCAGTGTTCGGCATCGTCTACATATCCAAATGGGGAGGCGTTGAGTGATTAAGCCTTCACTTTCTCCTCTATTTTTTTAACAATCTCCTCAAACTTCTCACTTGCCTCGCATTTCTCTGCAACAAATGGTTTTCCCTCATCACCATCTATAACAATTTTCTCATCAATGGGTATTCTGCCAAGAAAATCGACCTCCATCTCCTTGGCTGCTCTTTCTCCTCCTCCTATCTTAAAAAGATTTATTTCCTTACCACAATGGGGACAGCGGAATCCACTCATGTTTTCCACTATGCCAAGAACATTCATGCCAATTTTTCTTGCAAAATTTACAGCCCTCCTGCTGTCAAGCAGTGCAACATCCTGGGGAGTGGTTACGATGATGGCATTTCCTCCCACCATCTGTGCTATGCTTAATGCTTCATCTCCGGTTCCTGGGGGCAAATCCGCTATGAGGAAGTCAAGCTCACCCCATTTAACTTCCCCAAGAAACTGTCTTATTGCCGCAGTTTTTAATGGCCCTCTCCATATAACAGGCATATCCCTTTCAAGCATGAATGCAAGGGATATAACGCTCAGATTTTCATTTACAGCTATGGGAATTATGCCAGCATCATCTGCATATATTTTTGCATCCTCTATGCCAAGCATTTTTGGCACATTTGGGCCATGCAAATCTGCATCAAGCAGCCCTGTCTTATAACCCTTCATGGCGAGGGAATATGCAAGATTAACGGCCACCGTTGTCTTCCCCACACCTCCTTTGCCTGACAGAACCGCTATCTTGTGCTTTACATTACCCATCGCCTTCTTTACCTTCTCTTCCTCCTCCTTCAACTTCTTCATTCTTTCAGCCATATCCTGCATTTTCATCTCCTCAAAATATAATTTCCACCTGCAATCTGAATGGCCTTGCCATTTATAATTGCATCGGCTATTTTGAATCTGGCATTTTTCAGATCATTCCACAATGATTTCTGGGAAATGCCCATTCTCGCCGCCGCCTCCTGCTGGCTCATGCCGAGTAAATCAACAAGGCGGATGGCTTCAAGCTCTTCAACAAGGAGGGTGGTAACGCCATTATATGGAATATTGGGATGATATGATGTTGCCTGAGGGAGAAATTCCACCCATCTTCTGCATCTTCTTCTGCCTCTTGACATTATGCGTATATTGGAGTAAATATATAAATATTTCATGCTTTACACTCGTGCATGAGCTCGAGATATTGAAGAAGCAGGGATATGCCATAGTTGGAAGACACTCTGCAGTAAAACCATGCCACTGGTTGCGCAAGGCCCTTCTTGAAGGTATACACTGCTACAAGCACACATTTTATGGAATAGAAAGTCATCGCTGCCTTCAGATGACTCCCACCGTGCTCCACTGCACTCAACGCTGTCTGTACTGCTGGAGATTTCAGACTTTTGAACTTGCCTCCCTTCCAAAAAAGGATGCTGATGATCCTGCATTTATATGTGAGGAAAGCATAAAGGCGCAGCAGAGATTGCTCACGGGCTATAAAGGAGATGCAAGAGTGAGTATAAAAATGTGGGAGGAGGCAATGGAGCCAAAGCATGTGGCCTGCTCTTTAACAGGAGAACCAACTCTATACCCATACTTAAGTGAGTTTTTTGAAGAATGCCACAAAAGAGGAATGACAACATTTCTTGTGACAAATGGAACGATGCCAGAGGTGCTGGAGAGAATGGACACGCTTCCAACCCAGCTATATGTGAGCATAACGGCACCAAATGAGGAGATTTACAGAAAGCTGAATGTCCCCATAATAGCGAGAGCATGGGAGAGAGTTAACAAAACCCTCGAGCTTCTTCCTTCCCTTAGCACAAGGACTGTTATAAGACACACTCTGGTAAAGGGATGGAATATGAACAATATTGAGCAGTATGCCAGGCTGGATGAGAAGGCTGAACCATGGTTTATTGAGCCAAAAGGTTATGTTTATGTTGGCTATTCCAGGGAAAGATTGAAAATGGAGAATATGCCAACTCATGATGAGATAAGAAAATTTTCAGAGAAGCTTGCAGAGCTAACAGGCTACACCATAGAGGCAGAAAGAAAGGATAGCAGAGTTGTTCTTTTAGGAAGGGGAAAGGAGAGGATGATAAAACATGGATGAAATGCTTTCTTATTTACTTCTTATAATAAGTTTCTCCCTCATAGTGTTTTTAATATCAAGGAAAAAGAATTTTGGTGCATCCATGATAGCAGGTTCAATCATATTTGCTCTATCCATGCCTGATAAGATTCTGGATGTATTGATAACAACAATAACGGATGCAAAGGTTATTGCACTTATGATAATAGTTGTTTTGATAAAACTTCTTGCCACACTTCTGCAACAAAGTGGACTGCTGAAGGATTTCATAGACTGGCTTGAAGGAAAACTCTCAACAAGAGGATTGCTCATTTCCATTCCATCTTTGCTGGGCATGCTGCCTGTGCCTGGAGGGGCACTTCTTTCTGCTCCCATGGTGGAAGAGCAGGGAAGGAAGGCTGGAATGAGTAATGAAAGGATGATGTTTGTGAATTTATGGTATCGTCACATATGGTTCATGATATTTCCCCTCTCCACATCTCTCATACTAATTGCTGATATGTCTGGCATAAACATATACCGCCTGATCTATCTCCAGATACCCGCATTTCTTGTGGCATTTTTCCTTGGATACATATTTGTTCACAGATACAAATCAAGGAGTAAAGACAATGGAGGAGATGTAAAGGGCATAATTCCTGTCATTGTGCCAATATCCATGGCAGTGCCTCTCTCCTTCTTCATTTCCACATATGCAGCATATCTGATTGCCCTGCCGGTCGGAATAATTGTTTCCATAATAATGTCAGATAAAAAACCTGATATAAAGAAGGGGATAAGTCCGTCTCTTGCCCTTGCCATATTCGGAATAATGTTCTTCAAAAACACAATCATAGCATCTGGGATTGCCAAAACCCTGCCAGCTCACTTTACATTTCTACCAGCATATATTTTGATAGCGGTGCTATCATTTGCCATCGGCCTGCTCACAGCCCACAACATGGCGGCAATAGGCATATTGTATCCGATGTTCTCCACCATAATGAATGAAAACCTCGTCATTCTTCTCTTCATAACCTCCTTCATGGGATATCTCATCTCTCCATTGCATCTGTGCCTTGCTGTAACCTATGAATACTTCAAGCCAAATTTTGCAAAACTATACAAGATGATGCTTCCCGCTGCAATATTCATGGTTTTTGTGGCAGTAGTATTTTATGGCCTGGAATTGATATGAGCATGGCATGAATGTGGAAAAGCCAAAATCGTCTTTTCATTTTTAACCTCATACATA
>JAGGXW010000052.1 GCA_021162815.1 Thermoplasmata archaeon
AAGATACGGCATTTTTTCCTTCTCAAATATTGAATATAATGGTAAACCCGCAGGACTGGCAATATTCATGGACATAACTGAACAGAAAAAAATGGAAAAAATTATCAAGGCAGAGGAGGCCAAATTCAAAGCACTGGTAGAAAATGCGGGAGATGGAATATATATAATAAACCCTGATGGGTTTGAATATGTAAATCCTGCATTTGAGAGACTAACAGGATATAGCAAAGAAGAAATACTATCAGGGAGTTTCAGCCTCTGGAATTTAATTCATAAAGATGATATAGAAAAGATAAAGAAAAGATTGAAATCAAGAAAGGCCAAAAAGAGGATTATTCCTAAATACAAATTCAGACTTGTGAGAAAAAATGGAGAGGTAAGATATGTTGAGGTAACGACGGTTGATATAGGAAAAGATTCTCCAAAGGTAATAGGAATTCTTAGAGATGTCACAGCAGATACAAAACTTGAACAAAGATTGAGAGAAGATATGAAAGAATTTAAGGAATTGTCTGAGCACGCACCTTCTGGAATCTTTGTACTGCAAGATGGGAAGTTTGTTTATGTCAATAAAGCTGTAACAAAGGTAACCGGGTATGGAAAAAGAGAGCTAATAAACAAAGATTTTAGAAAACTTGTTTATAAAGAAGATATTCCCAAAGTGGAGAGTAAAATAAAAAGATGGAAATCATCCAGAAACAAAACAATGAAAATGGAATTGAGAATAAAAACAAAAAATGATAAAATAAAGTGGATTTCCGTCACCGTGTCTCCAATAGAATATGGAAATAAACCATCTGTTCTGGTTGTTGGCAGCGATATAACTTCAAAAAAGATAGCAGAAGAGAGATTGAAAGAATTGATGGAAATTTATAGAGAAATAGCGTTCAGAATAAACAGGAATGTGGATATGGAGGGATTGTGCAAAGATGTTCTGGAAGAAATAAAGAATAGAACAGGAATCGATTATGGCAACATATTTGTGTACAACAGATATTTAAAGCAACTTATTCCAAAGCATTTTTATGGATATAGCGAGGAGTTTAAAAAGAGGACAATGGTGCCCTATGACATAAATGATACAAGGTATGAGGCGGTTAAAACATTTATTGAGAAAAAAACAAGATATGTTGAAGATTTGAGAAAATACAAACCCCTGGCGTTTAACAGGGACATTTATGAAAAATACAGGGTTAAGGAACTTTACAGTATTCCTCTAATTTCTGAGGGAAAAGTTATAGGAGTGCTACAGGTTATGTCAAAGGAAGGCAACAGATTTGATAGATACAAAATAAGGTTAATAGAGAGCATAGCCGAACTGGCAGCCACCGGAATAGCAAGAATAATGAAACAGTATAATTTAACACAGGATGCCTCCCATCACCTCCTTAATCCCTATACAATGGCATATGGATTCCTCGAGAAATTCAGAAGGGAGAAGGGAGATTATGAGGACATATTAAAAGCAATGCACCATCTTGAAAGAATAAGAAATGTGATATTAAATATGAAATACAGAAGCTCAATAGAGGAAAATAGGGAAAACGGTTCATAAAATCAGAAATTTATTTAAATAGGAGCATATAACAAATGATATGGAGAAACATGTGTATTTCTTTGAAGAAGGAAACAAGGAAATGAAGAATTTGCTTGGAAATAAGGGTGCCCAGCTTGCCGAGATGAGCAGAATAGGAATACCTGTGCCGCCAGGCTTTGTCATAACTACAAAGACCTGTGTCGAGTATTTTAAGAAGAAAGGGCTTGATGATGAAGTTGTGAAGGAAATAAAGAACGCTATCAAAAAACTGGAAGAAAAAACTGGGAAAAGATTCGGAGATGCCGAAAATCCTTTACTTGTTTCGGTTCGCTCTGGGGCTCCTATCTCAATGCCAGGAATGATGGATACCATCCTCAATCTGGGTCTAACTGATGAGGTTGTAGAAGGACTGGCAAAAATAAATGAATGGTTTGCCTACGATACATACAGGAGATTCATTCAGATGTTTGGGAACATAGTTATGGGAATACCGGATAAAAAATTTGAAGATATAATAGAGGAGATTAAGAAGGAAGAGGAAGTAAAACTTGATCAGGAAATATCGGTGAATGGAATCAAAAAAATAGTGGAGAAATTCAAGGAAATAGTGGAGGTTCCCCCTCCGGAAAAGCAGTTATTTATGGCGGTGGAGGCTGTTTTTAATTCCTGGAACAATGAGAGGGCCATAAATTACAGGAGAATAAATAATCTCCCAGAGGACATAGGAACCGGGGTGGTAATTCAAACAATGGTTTTTGGCAATCTTGGAAATGATTCATGCACTGGCATAGTATTTACAAGAAACCCGGCCAACGGAGAAAAAATGCTTTACGGAGAATTTTTAATCAATGCACAGGGAGAGGATATCGTAGCTGGAAAAAGAACACCGATGCCCATAGAGAAACTGAAAGAATACATGCTGGATGTGTACGAAGAGCTGGAGAGAACTGCAAAAAGGATAGAAGAGCATTACAAAGATGTTCAGGACATTGAATTTACCGTGGAAAGGAAGAAACTTTACATCCTTCAGACCAGAACGGCTAAAAGAAGTGCGAGAGCGGCGGTAAAAATAGCCGTCGACATGGTGAATGAGGGAATAATAAGCAGGGAAGAAGCAATAATGAGGGTTGATGCCTCTTCATTGGACCAGCTGCTTCACAAACAGGTGGATGAAAATGCGGAGTTGCGAGTTATAGCGACGGGTCTTCCTGCTTCTCCTGGAGCGGCTGTGGGAAAGGTGATATTCGATCCTGATGAGGCGGCAGTGAGAGGGGAGAATGAGAACATAATTCTTGTTAGAGAGGAAACAAGTCCTGACGACATTCATGGGGTGGCAAAATCAAAGGGCATACTTACACTCAAGGGAGGCATGACATCACATGCTGCTGTTGTAAGCAGAGGAATGGGAATACCATGCGTGGCGGGATGCGAGGAGCTTAAGATAGATGAGAAAAATGAAGTGCTGATTGCAGGAGATATTAAAATACACAAGGATGAGTACATAACCATAGATGGAACGACAGGTAAGGTCATTATTGGGAAAGCGCCGCTGATAGAGGCAAAATTTTCGGATGAACTGAAAACGTTGCTGAAGTGGGCGGATGAGATAAGAGGTATGAAGGTTATGGCGAATGCAGATACTCCACAGGACGCAAGAAAGGCCATAGAATTCGGGGCTGAGGGAATAGGACTGGGAAGAACAGAGCACATGTTTCTTAAGCCTGACAGGCTTCCGCTGGTAAGAAAAATGATTCTGGCAGATAGCAGAGAGGAAAGAATGGATGCACTGGAAAAACTTGAGGAAATGCAGAAACAGGATTTCATTGAGCTATTTGAGATAATGGATGGAAAGCATGTTACAATCCGCCTCCTCGATCCACCATTACACGAATTTCTGCCAAATTATGAAGAGTTATTTGAGAAAAAATGCAGAGGAGAAATGAGTGCAGATGAAGAAAAGATATTTGAAAGAGTGAAGAAACTCAGAGAGAATAACCCCATGCTTGGCCACAGGGGAATAAGACTTGCTGTAACATATCCAGAAATATATGAAATGCAGGCTGTGGCAATAATAAAGGCTGCAATTGAGGTAAAAAAGAGGGGCAAGAATCCAGTACCATGTATTGAGTTCCCGATGGTATCAGAGATAAATGAATTGAAGACGGTAAAGGAGAAGATAGAGAAGAGAATAAAGGAAATTCTGGAAGAGGAAAAAGTCGACATAAATTATACAATGGGAGCTATGATAGAACTGCCAAGGGCATGCTTTATAGCAGATGAAATTGCAAGAGAGGTTGAATTTATTTCATTTGGAACAAACGACTTAACACAGGCAACATTTGGATATTCAAGAGATGATGCAGAGGGCAAATTCCTCCGCTATTATGTGGATAAGAAAATACTTCTTACAGATCCCTTCCAGGTTCTTGATAGAAAGGGAGTGGGAGAATTGATGAAAATTGCCATAAAAAAAGCCAAGAAAGCAAATGAGAGAGTGGATATAGCCATATGCGGGGAACATGGGGGGGAAGAAAATTCAATAAAATACTGCCATACAATAGGTGTGGATATAACGAGTTGCTCACCATACAGAATACCCATTGCAAGGCTGGCAGCAGCTCAGGCAACTATAGACGAGCAATAATTGCCTCTGCAACTCTCCTCCCCGCCTTTCCATCTACTGGGTAGAAAAACAAATTTTTCAGTTTCTCTCTTTCCATGCTCTTTTCATCATTTTCGAGGGCATTACTGACTGCATTATCAATTTCCGAAGATTTTCTGGCAACCTCTGCTGCACTCTCAAGCAGCTTCTCTGCTCCCTCTGCTCTCTTAATAAAGTGAAGAAGTACAATTGGCTGATTGAATATCAAAAATTCTATTCCTGAACTTGAATAATCTGTTATCAGCAATCTCGCCTCCTCCATGAATGAAATCACATCTTCATACGGATCAGGAGAAATTATATCATATCTCTCCATTTTCTTCATTATACCGGCAAACTCTCCTTTTTCAATCACGAGAGGGTGGGGCTTGAATACTATTTCATATCCATACTCTTTCAGCACATCAAGTAGATATAATGCATGAGGAATTGAGCTGTACTTTCCCCATGTGGGGGCATAGAGTATGGTTTTCTTTTTTCTTTTGAAATTCACTCCATCAAATTTTGGCACCCCTGCCTTTATCCAGTTATTTTTCCTCAGCAATTTTTTCTTTTTCAGCTGTTCCTCTGCATATTTTCCAGGAATGGAAATCAAATCATATCTATCCTCCATTCTCTTCCCTATCATGTTGAATGGAGAATACTCTCCAAAACAACCAAATTTTTTAATGAGAGGAATGCTATCAATGAAAAAGCAGGGCCAGAAAAATATGTTTTTCTGGCTTTTAAAATTAATCTCTCTATATGTATAGTTTTTTTCAGCGTATCCATGAAATATCTGCACTTTAAATGGTTTATCAGGAAGATTTCTTATGTGGCGAGATAAAACCAGTACATCAGCATCTATTTTATTCAGCTCCTCTTTTCCTCCATAAGTACATTCCATGCCATCCTTTTCTGCCCTGCTGAAGACCCATTCTGATTTTGTTAAAATAACTCCGCCCGTTATTCTTGCAACTGGAATTTCATGATGATATTCATACGGCCTTTCCGCAAAATAAATTATCATCTATACCCACATTTCTCCTGCCTTTTTTAAATCTTCCATGGTATCAATCTCAATACATCTGTATCCATCAACATATACTGGCTCAAATTTCTCCCTATCAAGTATTCGATTAAGAGCATGTTCAAACCACTTATTCTTTACACCACTGTTAATGTCTTTCTCTATTTCATCAAACAGTAGTTTGCTGGCTTGGGAGGAGAATTTGAAAATGCCAGAAATGGAAGCATCACTTTCTTCCTCCTCTGTCTCCTTTGGCAGGATCTCCATAACCCTTCTATTATCTATCCTGACTTTTAATGCTTCCTCATCATATTTTCTGGAAACAGCTATCATGTTTCCATTTTCCACCATTTTTTTGAGTATAGCACCGTCAAAAATAACATCTCCGTTCATTAGAATGAAATCTTTTCCATATACATTTTCTTTCGAAAGATATAGAGAATATATGTTATCCGTGATATGATAATCCTTATTCAGTATAACATTTGCTTTATCACCAACAACCTCTTTCACCATCTCCGCCTTGTAACCAGCAACCACATATATTTCATCAAGATCATGTTTCTCAAGAGATTCCATCTGCCTTTCTATTATACTCTTTCCAGCTATTTCCACAAGACACTTTGGAATCTTTTCTGTTATCTCAGCCAGCCTGCTTCCTCTGCCAGCAGCCAGTATTACGGCGAGCATTTTAAACCATATCTCTGCCAGTTTTAATATCTTTTGCAATGTTCCAGAAGAAGAAAAATCTCACTGCAGAGTGATAAAACTCAATGAAGGAGAGAATTAAGAAAAATAAAATCGTCTGATTAATCAGAATCCCTATCCATATCATATATGTTCTGGCGTCCACAGTAATTATTCCTTTTGGAACGTACCTCAAAAATTTTCTCCTGTTTTCAATTTCCATTCTTTTCTTTCTTCTATCTATACCGAATTTTTCCTCAAGGTAGTGTTCATAGGCAAGCTGATGCTTTTCAAAAAGCAGTGCTATAAGAAAGAGCATTCCAATCATCCATATGTTTACATTTATGTTTGTAAGAGAAGAGAGGGCATCAAGAGATATAATCTCTGGTAAAAAGCCAGCACCATATCCATAGCATATTCCTGCAACCACAAACATGGCTGAAAGCAAATCGGACGTCATGTCAAAATATCTGCCGAAGAGGGTATTCATTCCCTTTATTCTTGCCACCTGCCCATCAATAAGATCAAATATCATGGAAAGTTGGAACATCGCTGCTCCAGCAACATACCATTCATAGGAATGAAATGAAAAGAATATTGCCGCTATTAATGCCATAATAAGATGGATAAGGGTAATTTCATTTGGAGTTATTGATGTTTTTGCTATTACCCTTGATATGGGCATTGCAAGCTTTGTATTGATGGCTACAGCAATTCCCTTTGCGAATAAATCATTTTTCAACCATGGATGCAGTCCATCTTCCATGTTGAGTATTGCTTAAACAAATAAAATGTTGTCTGTTACATGTTATCACATATCAGAAATAAATTTATATATAGTTATGATAACCTTTTCATGATATCCACAGCAAATTCTTCCATGGCGGTGTATTCTCTAATAGCGGGTATTCTCGCCCTCCTCTTTGCGGGCGCTCTGGCAAAATATGTTTATTCAAAACCAAGAGGAAATAAAAGAATGCAGGAGATATCAGATTACATACATAAAGGAGCAATAGCATTTTTGAATGAAGAGTACAAGGTTATTTCAATATTTGTTGTTGTTGTGGTAATATTTCTCCTGATTGTGAGTAATTACACTGATTTGCCATGGGAAACAAGTCTGGCATTCCTTCTCGGAGCATTCTTCTCCGCCGTTGCAGGAAACATAGGAATGAGAATTGCAACCCAGGCAAACGCCAGGGCAGCGGAGGCAAGCAAACACGGAATAAGGAGTGGACTCATAGTGGCATTTTCCTCTGGAGCAGTGATGGGCTTATCTGTGGTAGGGCTTGGAATAGTTGGCTTGTCCATTTTTGTTCTTGCCTATCCAGATAGGGCATCAAGCATACTCTTTGGCTTTGGTTTTGGAGCCAGCAGCATAGCACTTTTTGCAAGAGTTGGAGGAGGAATTTATACAAAATCAGCAGATGTAGGAGCTGACCTTGTTGGAAAGGTTGAGGAAAACATACCTGAAGATGACCCAAGAAATCCTGCTGTAATAGCTGATAATGTGGGAGATAATGTGGGAGATGTGGCTGGCATGGGTGCTGATTTATTTGAGAGTTACGTTGATTCAATAATCTCAGCCATGAGTCTCGCTGCAATTGTCAGCTATGCTTACAGTGAGATCTATCCGCTCCTCATAGCATCTCTTGGCATATTTGCATCCATACTGGCAATGATATTTGTAAAAGGAAAGAATGTATATGCAGCCATGAGAAATGGAATATTTGGCTCATCCATAATTTTTGCAATTCTGGCATTCATACTTACTTATTACCTCGTGGGAAAAATTGAGCCATTCTACGCGATTCTTGTTGGACTTATAGATGGAGTAATAATAGGCTTATCAACGGAATACTTCACTTCAGATCAAAGAAAACCCGCAAAAAAGATAGCAGAAGCAGCTCAGACAGGAGCAGCTACAAACATACTGGCAGGAATGGCAACGGGTATGCTCAGCACTGTTATACCCATACTGACAACAGCAGTTGCAATGGTTATGGCATACGAATTTGCAGACTTTTATGGAGTTGCTCTTGCCGCAGTGGGTATGCTCTCAACGCTGGGAATATCTCTTGCTACCGATTGCTATGGTCCTGTGGCAGATAATGCAGCAGGCATATCCGAAATGGCTGAACTTGGAGATGAGATAAGAAAAAGAACAGAGAGCTTGGATGCCGTTGGAAATACAACAGCAGCCATGGGAAAGGGATTTGCCATAGGTTCAGCAGCCATAACAGCTCTGGCACTTATATTTACATTTTATGAAAAGGCAAAGGGAGCTGTAACCCTAAACATCTCATTAACTGATCCATATATAATGGCAGGACTTTTCATAGGAGGTATGCTTCCATTCCTTTTCACAGCATTGACTCTTGGGGCAGTGGGAAGGGCCGCAGAAAAAATGGTGGAGGAGGTAAGAAGACAGTTCAGAGAGTACGGCATTCTGGAGGGTAAAGGAAAGCCAGATTATGAAAGGTGTATAAAAATAGCAACGAGAGGGGCTATCAGAGAAATGATTCTTCCATCCCTCCTCGCAGTTGTGATTCCGATTGTAATAGGATTGTGGAAAATAGAGGCATTAATAGGTTTGTTAGCTGGAGCCACAGTTACAGGCTTTTTACTTGCGATATATCTTGCAAATGCGGGAGGAGCATGGGACAATGCAAAGAAGTACATTGAGGCAGGAAACTTTGGAGGAAAGGGAAGTTTCGCTCATAAGGCGGCTGTTGTCGGAGATACTGTCGGTGACCCGTGCAAGGATACTTCTGGACCTTCTTTAAACATACTGATAAAACTGATGAGCATTGTAAGCCTTGTTTTTCTGCCGCTGTTCATCCAATTTGCTTCCTGAAAAAACCCTCTACCTCTTCTATTATTTTTTTGCATGGAGCTGTAAGGATTGTATAGCCTCTATGTGTATGAAACACGAACTCCTGCTTTACAAGCAGGTCAATTATTTTGGGTAATTCATCTCTATTGATGGTTATTCCAATTTCTTCGCTTTTTATTTTAAGCAGTTCCTCTATTTCATCTATACTGACATAGGCCCTGTTTTTGCATGCATTTGCCACTGCAAGCAGAACAATTTTCTCTTTCTGATTTAAACTCTTCGCATCACTCAACCATCCTTCATGATTTGCTTCCCTCACATCCTCCACATCTATGGCATCTTTTCCTTTGCTCTCAGCAATGAGAGCAGCATTTTTCATCAATTCTATGCCTGCTCTCATATGTCCTGGAGAAGTAAGGGCTATATCTGCCATTAATGAAATGACTTCATCATCCAAAGCATCCTCTCTTATGCTCTCCTTTGCCCTGTAAAGAAGTATTTTTTTAATTTCCTCCCACGTATAGTTTCTCAATTCTACTATTGCCTTATCTGCAAACGAACTCCAGATTGCATCATCATTTATAATCTGCCTCAATATTGTATGGGATCTTGTGATCGCAATATATTTTATCTCCTTTCCATTTTCCTTCATACGGGAAAGGGTGTATGAAAAATGCCTGAGTTCATCAGGCACCATTCCATCTATCTCATCCAGAATTATCGTTTTTCCTTCTTCAATTTCATTCCATAGACGGGATGTGGACATACCTGTTGTTCTAAAATTTGGTTTCATCTGATGTATTATTTCCTCAAGCACCTTATGCTCTGTCCTGTTAATGTAACAATTGACATATACATCTCCTCCAAAATATTTTGCCATAAGTGTTTTTCCTGTTCCGACGCCGCCGCTTATTATCGCCCTGCCCCCTTTCATAAAGGATGAGAGGAGACGAAGTTGATCATCTCTGCATAGTATCTTGGAGGGAATGTATGAAGGTTCAAGTTTTTTTATGTCCTTCAAAATCATTGATTGTATAATGGAGAGAGGTTAAATTATTTTACTTTTATTTTCGAGAAAGATGTTATATGTATCTCTCCATTTTTCATACATGCCCATTCTATCTCCACTTTTTTCCCAACGGCTTTCATAATCTCCTTTATCTTTTCGTTGAAAAGCTTAACATTCTTTCCATCTATTATGGCGGATGCAACAAATCTCTCACTCCCTCCGATGAAAAATACTCTTGTGGGTTCAATTTTTTCTACTATTCCTTCCATAAAGATAAAATTGTTTTTCTTGCATATCATTTCTCGCTCCACTTTTTCTATTCTCCCATTTCTACCAATATTTATCTCTTTTCCGTAATACCCATCTCTGGTGTATGCATCGATTATCTTAATCGTGTCTCCCTCACTGGCATTCTGGAGATTTGAAATCTTCTCTTCCCATAATTTCAGTATACAGCATCCTGTTTCATCACATATTACGGTATTCACCACCTTTTTCCCAGAAATCTTTTCAACTTCTCCAATACTGCATATTACAGCGTATAAAGAGACATCTCCATCTGCTTCCTCTATTTTTGGCAAATTTAATTCTCCTTTCCTTTCCCTGATAAGAAGTGATGCAGCTTCCTCATCAATCAATCCATCAAAATGTTTTATCTCATCTATTATCTCATCATTCACATGAGTATTCGTGCATAGTTATTTATTGATTTTGAATTGTTCAGATGCAGAAATGTTTATATCTGGGAAAGATATCAAATATACATGAAAAGAATAATTGCACTTATGGTTGCGTTATTTTTGTTTATGCTACCTCTCTATGCAGGCAATAACATAACAGGTTCTATCAAAAATGATAATGAGATGGGGAACTCTCTAAATGATGCAAGCCCTTCTTCAACCAATGACAATACAACCAATTACTGGGCCCTCATAGTGGCAGTTGGTGTGTATGCCTTCAATCCTTCCATGGACAGACCCAGCATGCTAACAGCTTCTGATGCTTTATATAAAACACTTCTTGTATCACCATGGTGGAATTCCAGTCACATAAGATATATAACAGGAAAAAATGCTACTGTACTGTCCATAATGTCAGGTTTCAGATGGCTTGCAAAAAATGCAGGTCCCAATGACATCTGCCTGATATATCTGACTACACATGGCTTTCCCATACTGTTTGACCTGCCTCCAAGAGATGAGACAGATGGAATGGATGAAGCTCTTGCAGCATACAGAGGATTTTTACCATTCCCAAATCCATGGAGCTGGGAGCCGCTGGCAAATCCATTCGGGATAATAACAGATGATGAAATAAATTTCATGCTGAATAGAATACATGCGAAGGGAATAGCAATGATTGTGGACAGCTGTCATAGTGGCGGATTCAATGATAACTGGAGCTATGCAAAAAACTACAACATGGCATATGAACTCGGAAAGGATTTAATGGGAAGAAATAGAGTTATCGTAACATCTGTAGCCGAGGATGAGGTATCATACGGCTCAATATTCTCCATGGATATGATAAGAGGATTACAGGGATATGGAGATAAAAATAATGATGGACTATGCTCCATAGAGGAGGCTTTTTATTATACTGAACCAAAGGTGCTGAACTGGTCAGATAATGGAATGCATCCACAGATATTTGATGATTATCCCGGAGAGCTTGTACTAACACAAAAGGAGTTGCCTCCATCCATGCCCAGCATAGATGGACCTGAAATGGGCAGTACAAATACCACATACTATTATAACATTACCTCATCCGACCCAGAAAATGATAGAATAAAATATATCATAGACTGGGGAGATGAGATAACAGAAACAGATTATTTTGATAGTGGAAAGATGGTGAGAATATCTCATTCATGGAATAAAGAGGGAACATATGAGATAAAAATAAAGGCAATTGATGAGGATGGGGCAGAAAGCGGCTGGAGCTATGGTGTTATTGTTACCGTGGCAGATCCATATCACAGAATTGATCAGAGACAGGTAAACATGTGGTATGCCTATCTCATAAATGATACAAGATGGCTTGCCCAATCTTTTGTTCCATCAGTGAGCAAAATAGATAAAATTGACCTGGCAATAATATGCTGGAATGATGGATATGATATAACTCTTTCAATAAAGGATTCGTTGGATGGAAAAACAATAGCAAGTGCAAGTAAAAAAATTGGGCCAACAGAAGGATGGGATGCAGAATGGGTTTCATTTAAGATGAATGCCAATGTCGAGCCGGGGAAGGAGTATTATATGGTATGCAACAGTTCAAAATCGGGATGGGGAATTGCATGGGCGGTTTCTGGAGAGAATGATTATTCCAATGGAACCTTTTACGATAAAAATGAGGGAAAATGGTATGATGAAAACATAGATGCATGCTTTGTAACATACGGAAATTGATTATCTCTTTTCTCCTGATATCTTTCTTATCATTTCTATCCATCTGATAAATGAGTTTATTGCAGCTCTCAGGTTTGAAATTTTCTCTGCCTTTATGAAAAGAACGAGTTTTCCATTATCAAAGGAAATGTCAACATTTGCATTTGGTGCACTTTCTATCTTCAATGCATTGTAAATAATCTCTGCATTGCTATCTTCAATGATCAGCTTAAATTCATGCATCTATCTTGCTTTAATCCTCTTGGCAGTTGGAGGGCGCTCCTTATAGAATATTTTGCTTCCACAGAATGGGCATTTTATTCCCATTCTTTCAGAATCTATCTCCACAACCTTTCCGCATTTACCACATCTGTATGATATCATGGAGTCTCACCCAGTATGCTCTTCAGACTCTTCTCAACTTCCTTTCCTGCAGTTGTAACAGGGAGATATGCCCCACCTGCAAATTTTGCACCGCAGCTTTTACATTCCCATATGCCGGTGCTCACTCTCTTAACCTTCTTCTTACCACATCTCGGGCAAACATGCCATTGCTTCTCCCTTTCCTCAACCTTGATTACCTTGTGCCTTATCTTAACTCCATATCTTGGCCCGTAACGGGCAGCCATCCTGATTTTCTTTGTTCTTTTTGCCATTTTAGCCCTCCAGTAATTTCCTTATGTTCTTAGCATGAATTTGCGCCCTATTTATATTATTTTTTATCTCTTCCACTGTGAATCTGCCTTTAAGCCCTTTCTGCATTGCTCTTATGTCTCCATTCTCATCAAGGGCGACAGTAAACCTTGCCTCTGCAACCTGTTCCTCCTCAAGTCCAGGATCAACAACTATTGCGTTACCAAACTTCGCAAATGTGCAGCTTATTGGAGGAGAGCCAACAGGCAATGGCTCATTATCTCCAAGACCAAATCTTTCATTCGGTATAACCGCATTCTGCAGGGCAGCGCTTGCCGCCAGCGAGCCTGCATCAAACAGATTGCCGTCGTAATCAAGAACATGTATATCTATGAAGACAATCCATACTTTTTCCCCGGGCTCAACAACAAGCTTATCAAGCTTGATGTACTTTGATTCCCTTATGCCTCGGTCAATCACTCTTGCTATCTCTATTGCATCAGGCTTTGGTGGACCTGGTTCAAAATCAGGCGATGCAAGAGGAGGGAGTTCAACAGATGTTGACATGGCTCCTTCTTCGGGAGAGTCAGGATATGGCTCTCCTATATCAAGCTTTATGCCTGCAAGAACCATTGTGTTTCCGATTTTAACTCTTGCCGAACCTTCAGCCTTCTTTATTATGTTTCTTTCAATTGTTATCTTTCTATATTCATCAAATTCCCTTCCATCTGCTCTCTTACCCTGCTTTGCAAGCTTTATGAGATAATCCTTTTTTACAGCAGATATTCTTTTAACCTCAGGTATATCCATTTTACTCCTCCTCCACCTTTTTGTATTTTCTTCTTAAAGCCTCTTTCTGAAGCTTTGAAACATATTTGCTGCCCTTTATGGCAAGTTCCAGTGCTTCCTCAAATTCTTTATATGTGAGATGGCCATCCATCTGCAGAAGAAGTATCTCCTCTGTCCTCGGAGCTATCGCAATCGGCAGATCAGCTTCTCCTTCCTGGTCCTCTTCCTTCCTCAAATCGAGAACAACCTGTCCATCAACCTTGCCTGCCGCGCATGCAGCAGGAATATCCCTCATGGGAATACCTGCATCAGCAAGGGCTACAGCTGCAGCTGTTATTCCTGCGCATCTTGTTCCCGCCTCTGCATCAAGAATTTCTATATTTATATCTATAACTGCCCTCGGAAAGAGCTCAGTAAATATCACGCTCTCTAAGGCTTCAGATGTAACCTTGGATATTTCTATGCTCCTTCTATCCGGCCCGGGTCTTTTTCTATCTTCCACGCTGAATGAAGCCATGTTATATCTTGCATTGACAACGGCCTTCGTTGGATCCTGCATGTGTTTTGGCAGCAATTCTCTTGGCCCGTACACAGCTGCAAGAACCTTATTTCCTCCCCATTCAACATACGCAGAGCCATCTGCTCTGTACAATACACCTGCTTCTATCTTTATAGGCCTAAGTTCATCAGGCTTTCTACCATCTATCCTTAAACCATCTTTAATAAGTTCACCCATTTTCATCCCTCAACATTTTTTCAATTCTCTGTGTGAGCCCAACTGTATGAGCCTCCGCTTCAATTTTTCTTATTGCCTTTATGGCAAGTGAAGCATTCTTCTCACATTTAAGCCATATCCTTCCATTCTGCCCCACAAATATCCAGCAACCCGTATATTTTTTAATAACGGAAAGCATGGAGCCTCCCTTTCCAATAACTCTTGGAACTTTGGAAGGCTGTATTTCTATTATTATACCTTCATCAACTTTCCTGCATGGCTTGCATTTCATCGTCAAATCAATATTCCTTGCCTCATCTATCCTTAGAATAGAAGCAACGATAACATCTCCTGTTTTCAGAAACTTTTCTGTCTCACCATAACCAACACGCCATGGTGATTCCTCCCCAGTGAGTATGGCAGGATATGGAGCATTTATATCAATTACCCACATGTTTTTCATGGCTTCCTGAATGACCCCTATTACACTATCCCCTACACTTGGTTCATAGACTCCGGACAGAGGAATAATGTTGATGTAATCCCCTCTCCTGTCCAATATGCCAAGGCGGGCGGCATATATCTTTCCATCCTCTATGAATGTGCCTCTCCCCGCCTTCTCCCCCTTTGCATCTCCAACCACACTACCGGGCAATACAATTTCTCTTTCTTTTTCTTCCATCATTTTAACAACCTTGTCACAACTTCTCCTTTCGTTATGGCATTGAGCCTGTCATAAAATTCTCCCTGCATTCCGGCTGGAATCTCAACTATGCATTTAAAGGAGCCATCAGAAAGCCATTCCTCCTTGAGCATTTTAACCATCTGAACTATCTCTCCATATGCCTTTCCGGAATACTGGGCAGGTATTTTCACCTCAATTTTTACATTCTCTATGCTTATTGGAAGTATTGGCCTTATTGCATCCAATACTTTTTTCACCTGCTCCTCCACCGGTTTAAAAGGATCAATGTGAACCTTTGCTTCTTCCATAGCAAGCTCTATTCTTTCTCTTGGATGTGGTAACTTGGTTCGGGGGTCCATAGAAGAACGGGCTATCCAGTCCACTATGTTTTTCTTCTTCTTTTCAAGCATTTCTTTTCTCTGCTTTACGGTTAACTGAATTTCTCCTTCTCTTATAATTTTGATAGCAATTTCGGTGATATCTGTTGTTCCGAAAACCTCCCTTATTGCCTCTTCTCCCGCCTTCTCCCCCTTCCTGGCATCCTTGAAAATTATGTCTATGGCAAGACTATCCAGTATGTTTATATCCTCTCCCTCTATTACCTTCTCCGCAGCTTCAGGGTCAACAAGCACTTCAAAATGGTGCCCTTTCTTTTCATACCTTGCTATAATAGCATCATCCAGCGATACCATTTACTCCTCCTTTATATTCTTAAAATATTTCTCCTTTTCCTTTTTTGATAAAATTTTGAACTCTTCACCCTCAACAATTATGCCAATTTCTATTATATCTGGATCAAGAATTTTATCTTCCTTACCCGCAATAAGGGCTTTGATTCCCATCTCTATTGCTTCCTTCATGCTCATATTTTCCCTGTAATTCTCTTCAAAATATGATATGGCAGCATCTCTTCCCTCTCCCTCGGCTGTAGCCTTATACTCCATCATTGCTCCTGATGGGTC
>JAGGXW010000002.1 GCA_021162815.1 Thermoplasmata archaeon
ATATTTCAATTATTGCACCCCGTTCCCGTTTTTCCCTTTTTGCATTGTAATCACCTCTAAATGCATGATGGGATGGGTTGCAGATTTTTATCGAAAAATTTCGTTAAGTTAACAGCACCCATAAATGGAGAAAAAATTTATTCTATTATTTGATTACACTCATAACATTAAAATGGAAATAAATGCAGATTTTCATATTCATTCACGCTTTTCAGGTGGCACTTCTCCAGACATAACTATGGATAGCATAGCAGTGGCTGCAAAGAAGAAAGGACTTGATATTGTGGCAACCGGAGATTGTCTTCAAAGAATATGGCTCAATGAGATAAGAGAAGGAGAGATGGAAGATGGAATAATAAAATATGGAGATATGAACTTCATACTATCCACAGAGGTGGAGGACAGAAACAGAGTGCATCATCTTCTTTTATTCCCTGACTTCGACATGGTAGAAGAATTTTCAAGAATGATAAGTAAAAAGGCCCATGATATGGATGAGGGGAGAGTAAAGCTAAACATGGATGGAGCCGAGATAATGGACATCGCCCTTCAATGCAACGCTCTTATAGGTGCTGCCCATGCGTTTACGCCCTGGACTTCTCTCTACGCCTATTTTGATACCATCATGTACTATGGAAGAAAACCCCATTTTGTGGAGCTTGGATTAAGTGCAGATACATATTATGCGGACAGAATAAAGGAATTGAATGATATAACATTTTTATCCAATTCAGATAGCCATGCAGCAAGTCCTTTTAGAATAGGAAGGGAATTCAATATTCTTGAGGTAAATGAACTATCATGGGATGAAATAAGAAAAGCCATACTGCTTCACAGAGTTGTGGCAAATGCAGGCTTCCCTCCAGAGAAGGGAAAATATAACAGAACTGCATGCACCTCCTGTTACAGACAATATGATTTAGAAACAGCAAAGAAAATGAGGTGGAAATGCCATTGTGGTGGAAGAATAAAGAAGGGTGTAGCTGATCGTGTAAATGAACTTGCAGATTATGAAAAGCCATCCTCACCACCATGGAGAGGAAAATACATTCATATACTCCCTCTTGTTGAAATAATACAGGTGGCAATGAAAACAGATTACAGTACAGCAGTGAAGAAATGGAATGAGCTCACATCAATTGGAAATGAAATAGATATTTTACTCAACATTGAAATAGAGGCCATAAGGAAGGTTGCGCCTCCTGCCATTGTGGAGGCAATAGAGGCTTTCAGAGAAGGAAAAATCAAGATACTGCCAGGCGGGGGAGGAAAATATGGAGAGGTGCTCATATGATAATATGCGGGATTGATGAGGCTGGAAGAGGACCTGTGATAGGACCCATGGTTGTAGCGGGAGTGTGGATCAATGATGCAGATGAGACAAGATTGATAAATGCAGGGGTGAGAGATTCAAAAAAACTTCCGAAGGCAAAAAGGGAAAAGCTGGCCGAATATATAATGAAGAACTTTACCCATGAAATGATAGTGGTGAAGCCAGAGGACATAGATGTGCTCAGAGAAGAGATGACAATGAATGAACTCGAAGCCTATATTTTCGCTAGGCTTGCAAACAGGCATGAAGCAGCAACATATTATATAGACGCCGCCAGCACAAACGAGGAGGATTTTGAGAAAATGGTGAGGAAGAATATCAACCATGAATGCAAAATAGTATGCGAGCATGGAGCGGATGAAAAATATCCTGTTGTTTCTGCTGCATCAATAGTTGCTAAAGTGGAGAGAGACAGGCAAATTAGAGGAATAGCCAAAATGCTTGAGACAAAGCTCAACATGCCCATGGGAAGTGGATATCCCAGCGATGAGAGAACAATAAGATTCATAAAAGCATGGGTAAAAAAATTCAATGAATTTCCCCCTCACATAAGGAAATCATGGAGCACAATAAGAGATATAGAAAATGAGATGAGACAGCAAAAACTTTTCTAAACAATTTTTATTGCAATCAAATTGCAATCAAAATAGTAAGTATTTTATACCATTATTATATTTTATATAAAGATTGATGGCAATTTGTAAGTAAAATGAATGCAAAGGCATTTGTCCTGGCAATCATTCTTCTTGCCTCCTCCATATCTCTGGCTATACAGCCAAGGACAGATGCTGTTGCCTTAACCCCTCCACCTGCTGATACAATAAAAATCCTTTTCTCCAGCTTCTTCTCATACTTGTGATAAATGCCATAACCGAATCAGTTAATGAATCATCATATGAGAATGAATGTGTATTCATGGTTTATCTGAATGGAGATAATGATCTATATCCATATGCTCTTCAGGAACTAAATGCTCTAATGGATGTAAATTCATCGAATCCATTAATTGTTCTGTTTGATGGAAAATATCATGGTGATTTGTCGCTATATATCATTTTAAATGATAATGTATCTGCCATGTCTCTAAATGAAGTCGATATGGAAAATAAGAACACTCTTGCCTACCTGCTTGATTTCTCTAAAACCAACTATGATAGAAGGCATTACATGCTGGAGATATGGAGTCATGGAAATGGATGGATGGGAGTGAGTTTTGACAGAGAGAGTCTGGATGAATGTAACAGATGAAATTAAAGGCGAGTTAATGAAATTTTATGAAAACGATGAAGAAAATAAATCCAATAATGGCAGCACACCCGGCTTTGAAATGACTTTGCTTCTTCTTTCCATGGCAACTGTGGCAATTGGAATAAGAAAGAGGAGAAAGTAATTACTTCCTCTTTTCCTTTTCTATCTGTTTTTCCACTGCATTCAATGCATCCTTTAAAGCTGCCCTGAATCCATAGTTTTCTCCAGATGCCACAAACATTCCTCTGGATGAGGATAACCTTATTTTGCAGTGTATCAGAGGTAAACCATGTCTCTTTTCCTTATGCTGCTTTAAGTAAACATACATATAGCCCTCTTCCAAGAAACTCTCATGCTTTCTCAGGAAGTTCTGTATACTGCTAAGCCCTTCTTCCTTGTCAAATCCCTCTATTTTATTCAGCTCTCCACAGAACTGAATGAATATCCTTTCTTCCTTTCCTCTGCTTGCTATCGGCTCCAGTAAATCCTTCTTTGTGACCACTCCTATGAGCTTTTTATCCTCAGCCACAATTATTCCACCAATATTTCTGTTAAGCATTTCTTCAACAGCCTCTCTCACCTTTGCATCTGGAGGAAGTGTGAAGGGTGAGGAGGTCATTATTCCCTTTACGGGTATTTTGAGATATCTTTTCTTCTCTGCCACAAATTCTCCATATTCTGGCTTATCCTCAGGATGTATCACCTTCTCCATTAAATCCTTCAATGTTATTACTCCAACTATCTTCCCATCTTCCACCACAGGCAATCTTGTTATGTTTGCCTCTCTGAATATCTTTATCACCTTTCCAATGTTATCATCTGGAGAGACATATCTCACATTTTTTGAAATGAAATTTTCAATTTTCTCCTCTCCAAATCTCTCTTCAATCACATTCTTCAAGAGGTCATCTATTTTTACAACCCCAACAAGCTTTTCCTCATCAAATACTGGAAGATGGTATATGTTGCTTTCAAGCATCAATCTGGATATCTCCTCTATGGGAGTATTCATATCAAGTTTTGGTGCATATTTTATGAAGCTCTTCACCTTTGCATTTGGAGGGAGTTTTGCTCTTGTCAGCTCCTTCTCAACAAGCACTCCCCTGTAATCTTTTCCTTCCATTACAATGATTGTATCACTTTCCTCAAATATTGAAAGAGCATGGGAGATGGGCTCATCTGGCCCAATCACCCTGTAATCCCTGCTGATGAGCTGCTCTGCATTCATCATTTCACCTCCTTCTCAAATTTCTCAGCTATGTCTATGTATTTTGCAAGTTCATCTTTGGAAAGAGGCTTCACTATCTTCAACGCTTCCTCAAAGTGCTTCTTTCTTATCTTAAGCTCTTTCAGCTTCTTTTTATCAAATTCCTTGTTTTTGCTGAGATACTCTCTTATGGCTGCCATGACAGCTTCGTTGCACACTGCTGCGATATCCGCTCCTGTGTAGCCTTCTGTCTTCTCTGCAAGTTCCTCAATACTCACATCCTTTGCCAGAGGCTTCTTCTTGGTATGTATTCTGAAGATTTCCAGCCTTGCCTTTTTATCTGGCGGGGGTATGTATATAAGGCGGTCAAATCTTCCCGGCCTGAGGAGAGCAGGGTCAATTATATCCGGCCTGTTTGTTGCCGCTATTACCGTAACATCTCTCAATTCCTCAAGACCATCAAGCTCTGTCAGAATCTGGCTTATCACGCGCTCCGTCACATGGCTGTCTCCTAGGCTGCCGCGAGCAGGCGCTATGGCATCTATTTCATCAAAGAATATCACGCATGGAGCTGCCTGTCTTGCCTTGCGGAATGTTTCTCTTACTGCCCTCTCGCTCTCTCCAACCCACTTGCTTAGGAACTCAGGCCCTTTAACGCTTATGAAATTTGCCTCGCTCTCAGTTGCCACAGCCTTTGCCAGCATTGTTTTTCCAGTTCCAGGAGGACCATACAGCAATATTCCTTTTGGAGGTTTCGCATCCATGTAGTGAAATACATCCCCATACTTCAGAGGCCATTCCACCGCCTCCTTCAGCTTCTGCTTCGCCTCTTCCAGACCGCCTATATCATCCCAGCGAATGTTTGGTGATTCTATGACCACCTCCCTCAACGCAGATGGTGACATGGATTTGAATGCATCATAGAAGTCTTTGTCCGTCACCTCTATCTTATTCAGTATTTCAGCAGGTATTTTATCGGTCTCAAGGTCTATTTCTGGCAAAACTCTTCTCAATGCTCTTATAGCTGCTTCTTTGCATAATGCTGCAAGATCCGCTCCAGAGAAACCATGTGTTATCTCTGCCAGTTTATCCAGATTCACATCCTCTGCCAGTGGCATGCCGCGTGTATGAATTTCAAGTATCTCTCTTCTTCCCTTCTTATCAGGTATGCCAATCTCTATTTCCCTGTCAAATCTTCCAGGGCGGCGCAAAGCAGGGTCTATGGCATTTATTCTGTTTGTTGCTCCTATCACCACTACCTTGCCCCTCTCCTGCAGTCCATCCATTAATGCAAGAAGCTGGGCCACAATCCTTCTCTCAACCTCTCCTTTAACCTCTTCTCTCTTAGGAGCAATGGAGTCTATTTCATCTATGAAGATTATTGAAGGAGCATTTTCCTGTGCCTCCTTGAATATTTTTCTTATATTCTCCTCACTCTCTCCGTAATACTTGCTCATTATCTCTGGTCCACTCAATGAGTAGAAATTTGCATTGGTTTCATTTGCAACAGCTTTTGCAAGCAGTGTTTTTCCTGTTCCTGGAGGACCATGAAGCAACACTCCTTTGGGTGCTTCTATACCAAGTCTTTCAAATATCTCGGGATGCTTCAATGGTAATTCAATCATTTCCCTTACCTGTCTTATCTCATCCTTCAATCCTCCTATATCCTCATATGTCACTCTTGGAATTTTCAGCTCCTCTTCCTTTACAGGCTTATCGCTAACAGTTATCTCCGTTGAATCTGAAATCACAACAGCATCAGCTGGAGGAGAATAACTCTTGACAATCAAATCCACTCTTCTTCCCATTATGTTGAATTCAATAGCATCTCCTTTTGTTATTACTCTACCCTCAAGCACATGTGAGAGATATGACTCTGCGCCAATAATTCTCAATTCCTCTGTTGGTGCAAATGTTACCTTATTAGCTTCTTTTGCCTCTATTTTCTTAATCTTTACCTTATCATCTATTCTCACACCTGCATTTCTTCTCGTTGTTCCATCTATTCTTATGATTCCTTGGCCGGCATCTTCAGGATAGCCTGGCCAGTAAATGGCAGCAGTCCTTTTCTCTCCTTCTATCAGTATCACATCTCCTGCAACGAGTCCCATCTCCTTTGCAACCTCGGGATCGATCCTGGCTATTCCTCTTCCCACATCCCTTGCCTTTGCTTCTTCTACTCTAAGCTCCTTAATTTCAACCATTTAAATCACCTCCTTAACAAATTTAAATAAGGAAGAGAAGAAATCACTTGATTTCTATCTTCTTCCCCTTCTTCTTTGGTTTCAGCTTTTCAAGCTCTATATCAAGCACGCCGTTCTGGTATGTTGCCTTCGCTGATTTTTCGTTTACCTCTGCTGGAAGCTCCACTTCCTTGTAGTATTTCCTCTCCTTGTTATCAACCTTTATTACCAGTTTCCTGTTATCCACTATCTCTAGGTTTATGTCCTCTTTTTTGACTCCAGGAACCTCTGCAGTTACACTTATCTTTCCATCTGTTTCAATCACATCCACCAGTGGCTCTCTGACATTCTCGTCCTCCACGATTCCTCCTCTGCTCACATTGCCGAACTCGGTGAAATGTGGTTTGCCGTCAGGCCCTATGCGAAGGCTCCATCCGTATATCACTGGCTTTCCCTCGCTTCCTATCTTTCCTTCCATGGCGTCTCTGATCATCCTGTTGAGATGTCGCTGCATCTGTCTGAATCTCTCATCAAAGTCCTCAAATATATCATTGAATCCCCAGTCAGGAAAGTCAAACCAGTCAAATGGATCCTTATCCCTATCTTTTCTATCCTTTCTCCATACCATTTTCATCACCTCAAATGCTATATACAATCTACTATAAAAAGTTTTCGCTCAATTTATGGTGCTGTTGAGAATAAAGGAGGGAAAGTTATTCAGATAAATGCAGATGCTGCATATGATTAAAACGAAAGTTTTAGGTTATCCGAAGAATACAACATCAAGTCCGCAATAAAGGTTAGAAAATCTTCTCCAACAGCAAGAAGCAAAAACCCAAGAGAGAAATATGCACGGTCCAATTTTTTTCAATTTCCAGAGATATGAAATCAGTTTTTACATTAACTTTATAATTCTCATTTCTACCTTATCTGCCACCACTCCTTCACAACCTCCATAATACAATCCGGCAGTCAATGTTATCCATCCAACAATGGGATAATCTATCGTCCACTGATATGGAGGAGAATACAGAACCTTCACAGGCTCGTATGTATAGTTCCTTTTATCAATATAAAATTCAACTCTTTTTATTTCTGCACCTGAAGGATTGTAAATATCAACCATTATGGTTATTTTTCCTATGACCAAGGTTTTATCGTATGGCATTATTTCCCTGTCAAAAATGTAGAGATAATTTTCTCTTGGTCTTGTAATGTTTATTTCTGGTGGTAAATAGTCAGCACATTTAATCATTACACCCTCAAAAACATCCTTTTCAGTTTCTTCATCTCCAATTAAAATATAGTTATTATTCTCCACAAATATTTTTCCTGCACCATCTCCTCCTCTCCCGCCAAAATTTTTCATCCATATTACCTTATCTCCTCTGCTCTTATTCACCTTCAACAGCCATATGTCTGAGCTACCAACAGTCTTTGTATATGTATATCCTGCTCCTATATATCCATCATTCGCCTCTGCAATATCTAAAAAAGTAGGGTCTCTGCCAAGATAATTGCAGTACCATATTTTGTTGCCTTCGTTATCCACTTTGAGAAAATAAGAGCCAGGGTCTCCCCATCCACCTATTAAATAACCATCCTCTACTTTTATTATCTTTGCAGAACCTTCAAAAGCCCCTCTTGTATAGGTTTTGTGCCATATTTCATTTCCGTTTTCATCTATTTTAATGAGATAGATGTTCCATCCCCCATATGTTGTAACAAAGTATCCATCTTCTATTTTTATTGCATCACCTCCCCATTCTCCTTCTGTGTATGTTCTATCCCATATTTCATTTCCATTCTCATCCGTTTTTATAACTAATGGCATTCCTTCTCCAGGTGCTTTCATTCTTTCTCCAACAATTAAAAAGCCATCTGTTGCTTTTATAACTCTTGTCCCAAATTCAACTACCTTCTTTATACCATATGTCTTTTTCCATATTATTTCCCCGCTTTTATCTGTTTTAATTAGTAACACATCATTTTCACCTCTGTTATTTACTCTCTCAGCATGTCCCCCAATAACATATCCATCATCCACCTCAATAATGCTTTTTGGAGATTCCATATTTCCAGAGGAAATGCATTTTTGCCATATTATATTTCCATGTTCATCTATTTTTGTGAGCCATATATCGGGCCATCCACTTAGAATCACATAACCATCTTCTGTTTTTACTGCATCTCTCATTCCCTTGGGTAAATTAAAATTTACTTTCCATTCATCTCCATTCAATTTTTTGGTGTCAGATTGTATGTTAAAAGAAAATAGTAAAAGGAAGGGAATAATTGATGCAATCAATATTTTTTTCATGGTTTTTCCATTCATACTTTCCTTATATATTTTACTGCAGTTTACTGCAGTACCTCAAAGTCCATTAAGCCATCTATCGAATATAGCTCATTGCTGGATGTTTTAAGATAATATTCTCCATTCATTTCCTCCACATCCTCCACATTATTCACATAAACTATTTTATCCGTGTAAATTAATTTTAAATCCATCGGTTGAGATGTGTCATCTGTGTTGGTGGGTTTGTCTGTGCTGTTGTAGTATATTTTAACATGTGGGCTATTTTTAATTTCCCATGGCCATACATATTTGTATATTGTGTTGTCACTATCCAAGTCTATTCTTTCATTCTCGTTAGGAGAATTTTTTGTTGCGTGCCACCATGCTGCCCATACCAGTTCACTGCATCCATATCCATAATCAAGATTTTTTGCAAGAGAAAGATTTGCCATAACCATATCCACCGTGTATTCATCGCATTGTTTTTCATCCATTATCCATGGAGAAACATAATCAAAAGGTCTTGGATGGTTAAGAAGAATTAAGCCATTTTCACCAACTAAAGGCCATTTCGGAGATGCTCTTTCATTTGCATAATCTACAGCTTCATATCTTGTAGTATTGTCGGGCAATAGATTATTCTCTCTATCAATATATACCCTACCGTAATAGTAAGAGTATGAGTCATAAACATCTCCAAAATCATCCTCTTCCACTTTGCCATAGTCGGTATCCCCACCATATGACCTATTTTGGAGCCCATAAACAAATTCTTTAAGATTAGGACCAAGTTCAAAAGATGGATTTACCATCTTACTGGCATGATAAAAAAGTGCCATAGTATTGTATTTAAATCTCTCAAGTGTGGTCCACTTATTGATATATGGATCTGCTTCAACAAGTTTTCCGTTCCCCACATAAAGTGCAGTATGATCTACATCCACACCATCTATCTTTATTTTTTCCCAATATTCAAAGATTATATCTCCTGGAATAAGAATGGTAGCATTAGTATGATTTTCACTGTCGTTGCCCGATTCATATGGTTCTTCATATCTATCACCGGTGTTAATAGAAACAGGAGTCAGATTGGTATCCTTAGACTCTGTAGAAATAGAATTTGCGGAATCTGTGGTTGTTGTGGGCTCAATATCTCCATCTGCTGAAGAAGAGGTCAATTCCACATTTTCTCCCCTTATTAGTGGCGTCACCAACAAAATTGCCATTAATAAAACAACAATTTCTCTCTCTCATTTTTGCCACCAATACTATAATTTTTTTTTGCTTTATATTGCCTCCGATAAACAAAATTGTTGTAAAAGAACAATGCTTCTGTATATTCGTTTTGGATTGTTTAAATGAAAGATGAAAAATGGGGAAATAAACATGATTGTGGTAAGAGATGGTATAGCGAGATACCTCATTCCGGTGTAAAGAGAAAATTTAGAGAATTAGCTGAGAGTGACAAAGAAGGAAAACATGTATCATGGATAAGAGTAGGAGCATTTATGAGACAAAGCAGCTCAATTTACAGGATTGAAGGCTGGATCTCCATAAAGTACGCGTGCAGCAAGTGTTGGCATTTTACAACTTCTCTTTGAAATCATCAGGGCTGTGCCTATGCTGGTATTGTTTTTGAGGAGTTCATCTTCAATTATCTCCAGCCTCGCCTCTGAACCGGTTTCTCTTGTAGCCCCTATGAATGCATTGCATCCCGCATCTATGAATGATAGTGCTATACTTCCATTCAGGGCTATTCCGTCAGTCCTTCCCATGAGGCATGCTCCTGTCATTATCACATTTGGAGGAATGCTGTAATGCCTTACATGTGCTGAATCAACCTGGCTCCCGTAATAATTAAAGCCATATATGTTTGAAAAAATCCAGTACCAGTCTCCATGTCCTTCATATTCGATGTAATTTGAATCAAAGGCATTGAACCTCTCAAGCATCTCTCTTGAATTCCTGAAATCTCCGAACATTCTCACATTGAACCCTTCTTTTCTCACCTCCATTGAATATGGAAGTTGATGAAATATGGCTGCCATTTCTCCAAATCCCTCCCCGGATATGAATGTGAAATTTTTTACCCATTCCCCATGTGCAATTTTATCATAGAATATTGCCCTGTTAATAAGGAGGGATGTATTTATCCCATCAGATGCCATCACTCTTCCAGTCGCCATAGTAAAATTCAGGTAGTATGGATTATCGGATGGAATTCCATATCCCACAAATGCATCATCATAACTTCCATTGTAGTAATACATCGGAATCATGTTCGTATCTCCTACAATTGCCACATATCTTGCCCCTGTAACAGAGGCCCATCTTCTCAGCTTTTCAACATTTTTCATAACCTTTTTATTCACATACTCATGCAGCTCCACATTGTTCCAGGCGCCGCCCGCCATGCCGCTGGCTGCCGATGCATAATCATTTCCTGTAATCTCATTTTTGCAGGCAAGCACCATTCCATTCCTTGAAGCTGCCAGAAATGGAGCAAGCATTGAAATGCTTTCCAAGGGAAGATGGGGAGTTGCAAGAGAATCTATTCTTATGCTGGCGTGTACATCGGCATTTACCATGGAGATGCCTCTTTGCAGGAAATATCCTCCTTCAAATCCATTGAACACCCTTATTTTAAGAGTGTAATTTCCGCTATCATTTACTGATAATGCATCAATAAAGCATTTGCCATCCATATATGATGGGCTTGGGGAATAGGATATCAACTTTCCATCCTTATCATACAGAGAGGTGAAAACATAGTATGGCATGGAATTGGTTTC
Organism: Thermoplasmata archaeon; assembly: GCA_021162815.1. Taxonomy (GTDB): domain Archaea; phylum Thermoplasmatota; class E2; order UBA202; family JdFR-43; genus JAGGXW01. The sequence goes on from JAGGXW010000002.1 coordinate 11,063, forward strand.
ATTCACCTCAACATTTACTCTTATCCTTTTTATGCCATTTCCCACATGAAATTTAAAAATGCATTCATCTTTACCGAATAAATTGAAAGGTATGGATAACAGAATAATTTTAAGATTTGTTATATGTGCATTCAACACCATATTTTCCGTACTGCTTACATCCGGAGGAATGACATCATCAGGATTTGCAATTGCAATGTAATCTATTTCCCCTGCAATGGAGCTTATGTAATTATACACATCCTCCTCTCCTACAAGATTGACATCTCCCTTTACTTCAGGAACTGATGATATTACATTCTTTACCCCAAGCTTATCTATCTCCTCATATATTCTATCTTTGTTGTTACTGTATATCAGAAGAGGTGCTTTAAGATAACATGCCACTGGTACAGATATCATCGCCATGCTGTAATTGCTGTATGGAACGATTACAGCATATTCTGGATTTTCGTATCTATCTGCTATCTCGAAGGAGACATTTACAGCATCTCCAGAAAACACATCTTTTGGCATATCGCTTTTTGCATCTCCTCCAATGAATATGAGTCTGCTTCCTCCATACTCTGTTATAAATCTCATCTCTTTTCCAATATCATTGTGGAATAGAATGACAGGTACTTTTCCCATTTCAAATGAGAATGAGGTGGCTATGAGATAGTAGAATGCATCACTGTCTGAAACAAGTATCACAGCATTTCCATCACTTTTGCCTTCTGAATAGGGAATATGAATGGCAATGAGCATTGCCACAATAAAAGATAACCATGCACGCATAAAATAAGAAGTGTTTTCATTTATTAAATCTTTTCAGATAGCCATTCAACAAGCTCTTCAATCTTAACTCTTTCCTGCTCAGTTGTGTCTCTGTATCTCACCGTCACGGTACCATCCTCCTTTGATTGGTAATCTACGGTTATGCAGAATGGCGTCCCTATTTCATCCATCCTTGCGTACCTCCTCCCTATGCTTCCCTTGTCATCATACACAGCCATGATGCCATTCTCCCTCAACATCTCCTCTATCTCTTTTGCTATCTCTGGCAGACCATCTTTTGATACAAGAGGAAAGACGCCAGCCTTCACAGGCGCAATTTTGGATGGAAGAGAAAGAATAACATAACTCTCTCCTTCCTTCTCCACCTCCCTATAATTGTGCTCAAGCACTGCATAGGTTATTCTGTCTATTCCATAGGATGGCTCTATTACATGGGGTATGAACTTTTCATACTCCTCCACTTCCTCCACTTCATAAAATCTTTCATCTATTGTAATCTTCTTCCCATCAATCTCAACATGTATGTCATCACCATAATCTGCATTTTTAATTGCTTCAATGACCATGGGAGCATTCTTCCTGAACTCCTTTCCTATTGCATCCATTTTTGGTTTCAGTATCTTCTTTTTGACTTTTTTACTCTCATCTGTAAGCATCATATTCACGCCAGTTGAATTCATATGAGCCTTCAAATCGTATGCTGATCTGTCTGCAATTCCAACACACTCCACCCATCCAAAGCGCTGCATCAGTATTTCAGCATCCCAGCAGTCATTGGCGTAGTGGGCAAGCTCATCTCTCTCATGCTGTCTGAATCTTATTTTTTCCTTATCTACCCCTATGCTAACAAGAAAATCATGGGTTAGGGCAATATAATATGCCATTGCTTCATTCTGAATAATGCCCTTTTCAATTGCTTTTCTAAGTGTAAAGATTTCCTCCCTTTCAAATCCCTCAGGAAGAAGTTTAAGCCTCTTTTCCTTAACTTTGTCAAAGCCAGGATGCATCTTTCTGTCAGGATGGAAAAAAATTTCCGCCTCTGCCATTGAAAACTCCCTGAGGCGAAGTACTCCCTGCCTCGGAGATACTTCATTTCTGAATCCCTTGCCTATCTGAACTACTCCAAATGGAAGCTTTTTCCTTGCAAAATGTTGCAGCAGAGGAAAGTTAACAAATATCCCCTGAGCAGTTTCCGGGCGGAGAAACGCCTTATCCTGTTTTTTTGCCCCTATGCTTGTTTCAAACATTAAATTTAATACACCTCTCTCCACCTCTCCTCCGCAGAGAGGACATTTTCCGTCTTTCAGCTCTTCCACCTTAAAACTTGCACCGCATTTTTTGCATGTTGCTATCTCATCAATGAATTTATCCACATGTCCGGATGCTTTTAACACTCTGTATGGAGTGATAACAGGAGTTGAAATCTCCATGAATCTTTCCCTCATAACGTAAAAATCTCTCCATAAATTCTCAATGTTGTTTTTCAGCATACTGCCTATGGGCCCGTAATCATAAAATCCAGCCTCTCCGCCATATATCTCATATGAGGGGTAGATTATCCCTCTTCTTTTTGCCATTGCCATTAACTTTTCATACACATCCATGGCAATCACAGCAATGCTTTCATGAGGTCTATATCATAAATCATGCCCATTATTTCATCATTTTCATCCATCACAGGAAGCTGGTCTATGTCATTTTCGATCATCTTTTTTGCCACTTCAGCAAGCCTTGTTTTCTTATATACTGTAATAACATCCCTGATCATTACTTCTTTTACGGGCACCTCAGGTAACTCAATCTTTGATGTTTCATAATAGAGTCGCATAACATCTCTTATGCCCTCCCATGTCCACAGGTCCTCATCTTCCCCAAGCCCCATGTTGGCACTTGCCACACTCTCTCTTATCAGCGAGAAGTTGAATAAATCGCCATCTGACACTATTCCAACAAGCTTTCCCTCTCCATCCAGCACAGGCAGGGCGGGCATATCTGTTATTCTGAATATTTTCATCACTGCAGGCAGAGGCGTTTCCTCATATATCGGAACAAATATTCTTGAAAGATAGTTCTCAACAGCCTCTCCATCTATTTTTGCTATAACCTTTAGAATATCTGTTGGAGATATTACCCCATAGAGTCTTTTATTTTTAACAACGGGTATTCCATGTATTCTCTTTTCATAGAAAATTTTTGCTGCAGTTTTTATACTCGCATCTGGAGATATGGTGATTGGCTCCTTATTCATTATCATTGCAAGCTGGTCTTCCTCAGCATTTTTGAGAATGTCATTCCTCGTTATTATTCCTGCAAATATTTTTGTACCTGCCTTAACAACAGGGACACCAGAAATTTCATGTTTTGCGAGCAAGTGCAAAACATCCTCCCTTCTTCCCGGTACTTCTGCAGTCGGAGGATTTTTATTCATAACATCTCTAATCCTGAGATTTCTCATCCATTGAGGAATATACCGCCTTTTTTAAAATTTCCCTTTAAAAAATTTGTATGGCAGGGTGCTTATCATTTCAAACGCTTTTTCCTCATCAATACCAAATTTATCAATTACATACCTCATCTCTTCCATTACATCTGGTTTTACAATCATCGCATTGTCTGTTCCAAGAAATATTTTTATTCCTGCCGCCATCATTTCATTTATTTTTGGTGCTATTCCAAAAAATGAATTTGCTCTTGGGCATATTACGACGGGAATATTTTCATCTGCAATCTTCTCAAAATCCTTTTTACTTCCCTTGCACATATGTATTATAAAATCAGGAGCCAAGGATAATACAGCATCTATATCCTCTCTTTTCACCTCACTCACATGAATTGAAAACATCTTTTCCCTCTTTTTCACATGCTCTGCAATTTTCTCTATCTCTCTATCATCCCAGTCGGAAATACTGCTCAACCCTATTCCATGAGCCATTTTTAGTATTTCATCCACTTCATCTTTAACATATTTCATTCCTGCCGGTCTTCCCATTATTATTGCCTTTATTTTCCTCCCTTCCATTGCTTTATGAAGCAATTTTATCCCTTTTATTCCACCTTCTCTAAAATCAACAAAAACATCAGTATTTTTTTCCATCAGTTTTATTGCCTCAATCATTCCCTTTACTATTTCATCCTCCTTGGCTCTCTCCAGCATTCTATGCTTGTATCCATAGCCGGGAGCCACAAGCTCTTCCACACTCCATTTTTTATCTGGCAGCTTTATAAAACTATCTCCAATATGGGTATGGCTGTTAAAAATCATGGTAACCATATCTCAAATGTTGTTCCACTGCTGTTGCTCTCCACCTTTATGTTCCCATTTAAAGCTTCAGCAATTTTCTTAACGAGATACATTCCTATGCCTGAGCCCTTGCTTGTTTTTCCTTTCACTCCCATGTCAAATATGTTTTTCATCAATTCCTCTGGAATTCCCTTTCCGTTATCCTTTATAATTATTTTGTTCCCTTCAACAATAATATTTACCTCATCTCCTCCAGAGTGAAGAATGGCATTCCATACTATGTTTGATATTGCTTCTTTAAGAATTTCGTTTCCCTTCACTATATTGCATCCATTATTTATGTATGTTAATTTAACTCCTCTCATATTTGCTTCATGCTGATACTCCTCTATTATATCCTGGACCATTTTATCTATGTCTATATTATACAACTCTATTTTCCTGTTATTTAATTTAATCATTTTCTTTACATTCTCTATTATCCTTGCGGCATTATTTGCAGAATTGAGAGCCAGCCTTACTATCTCCCTTGCCTCTTCATCAACACTATCATGGAGAATCTCGAGATATCCTGTTATTATCTGAAGTTTGTTTGCTATGTCATGCCTCATTAGCGAGTTGTAAAATTCCAATTGCTCCTGAACTTTCTTAAGTTCTGTTATGTCATGTATTATCCCATCTATGTATCCTTTGTTCCCCTCCTTAACGAAAATGGCAAATTCATTTCCCACAACTGTTCTTCCATCTTTGGTTATGTATTCAACTTCATAATTTCTCACTATGCCCTTTTCCTTCACCATTTTCAAAAATTTTCTTCTTTCTTCAGGATGTTTATATATCTCTCTTATATCAATTTTCTTTAATTCATCCTGTGTATATCCAAGCAATCTTTCTAAGGAGGGATTTACTTCTATAAGCTTTCCATTTTCATCCAGTCTATAAATCCCTTCAACAGCGTTCTCAAATATGCTCCTGTAATTTTTTTCGGATTCCCTCAGTTTTATTTTCATCTCGAGATTTTTTATTCCTGCCGCCATTATGCTGGAGAATACCTCAAGCATTTTCTGGTCCTCTTCATTGAACGCATCATATTCTTTGCTTTCCACATCTATTACTCCTATTACCTCGCTTCCATACAGTATCGGCACGCATAATTCGCTTTTTATTCCTGGAGAGCTTTCCACATATCTTTCGTTTTTACTCACATCAGATACATATATTGTCTTTCCTTCATTTGCGCATGCTATGGTTATGCCCTTTCCATCCAGCTTTAAAGGAATCTTCGGCTTATCCATGCCGTGTACTCTTATTATTTCCATTCCATTTTTTCTTTTTTCCAGAATTGCAAAAGAATCAAAATTCATTATCTTATTCAGTGCTTCTTCAGCTGCATTGTAAAGCTCATCAAAATTTTCTGCGAGAATAATTTTTGATGAAAGTTTATATAGCTCCGCCAGTTTTTCCACAGGATAAAAATTTTATGCATTTAAAAAGGTTTTTAAAATTGATTGTTTTGGCAGAACAATTTTGTTTTTTTAGAATAATGGCTTTATGGAAAGGTTTTAAACCTGCGCGGCATTTTTTATTTAATGAGCCATAAAGTGCTTGTGGTGGATGACGAGACGGACATACATGAACTGCTTAAATACTATCTCGGCAAAATAAAGGGTGTGGAGGTTATAAGTGCTTGCAGTGGAGAAGAGGCGATAAAAATATATGATGAAATGATGAAAAAAAATGATAAACCAAGCCTTGTAATAATGGATTTGAATTTGTCAGGGACAGATGATATCTCATCAATAGAGAGTCATAGAGAGGGTATGGATGGAAAACTCGATGGTGTGAGAACAGCAAGGAAGATACTTGATATGGATAGAAATGCTGTCATATGGGGATACACTGCATGGTTTGGAACTGACTGGGCTGAGAGCCTTAAAAAACTTGGGATAGAGAAGATGCTGGAGAAACCAACACCCTTTTCTGATTTTGCAAAAATGGTTGAAAAATTCCTCAAGGAGAAATGATTTTTGCTCCACTAAATTTTTTAACTATAATGTATTACACACATTATGAAAACCACATTTAGTATAATAAAGGCGGATGTTGGCGGCTGCCCTGGCCATGCCAAGGTTAATGAAAAGCTTATTGAAGTTGCAAACAGAATGCTTCAGCAGGGAAAGGAGCAGGGAATAATAAAGGATTTTTTTGTTACAAATTGCGGGGATGATCTTGAGTTAATAATGACGCATGATAAGGGTGTTAACAGCAGCGAGGTTCATCAGCTTGCATGGGATGTTTTCAAGGCTGCCAGCGATGTTGCTCACGAGCTTGGATTTTATGGAGCAGGGCAGGATTTGCTTAAGGATGCGTTTTCTGGCAATGTTCGCGGACTTGGGCCAGGTATAGCGGAAATGGAATTTACAGAGAGAAAAAGCGAACCCATTGTCGCATTCATGATGGATAAAACGGAGCCTGGAGCCTTCAATCTGCCAATATACAGAATGTTTGCTGATCCATTCAACACAGCTGGTCTGGTAATTGACCCAAAGCTTCATTCAGGCTTCAAATTTGAGGTGTGGGATATAAAGGAGCATAAGCGTGTTTTTCTTAATACACCAGAGGAAATATATGATTTACTCGCATTGATAGGAGCAAAATCAAGATTTGTTATAAAGCGCGTTTATCCTCGTTCCAGCCTTCCTGAGGATGAACCTGTGGCAGTTATATCAACAGAAAAACTTTTCCAGATTGCTGGAGAGTATGTTGGCAAGGATGACCCTGTGGCAGCTGTGAGGGCTCAATCGGGATTGCCTGCTTTAGGAGAAGTCTTGGAGCCATTTGCATTCCCTCATCTCGTCTCAGGATGGATGCGCGGCAGTCATAATGGACCAATAATGCCTGTGGCAAACAAAGATGCAAAATGCACACGCTTTGACGGTCCTCCAAGGGTGATAGCAATAGGTTTCCAGGTGAAGAACGGCATGCTCACAGGCCATGAAGATTTGTTTGATGATCCCGCCTTTGATTATACCAGAAGCAAGGCCCAGGAGATTGCTGAGTACATGCGCCGCCATGGGCCGTTTGAGCCACATCGCCTGCCGTTGGAGGAGATGGAATACACCACGCTTCCAAAGGTCATGGACAAACTCAAGGATAGATTTGAGGATGTTGAGTAGGCAGAGAGGGAAATAAATATATATATTGGAATTTATATACAGGCAGGAGGATAAAATGCCAGCAGAAAAACCACATCTTAATCTGGTTACGATTGGGCATGTCGACCATGGGAAATCAACCCTGGTTGGCAGACTGTTACTGGATACAGGACAGATAGATGAGCATCTCATCAAAAAGTACGAGGAAGAAGCAAAGGCGAAGGGTAAGGAGAGCTTCGCACTTGCATGGGTCATGGACAAGCTCAAGGAAGAGAGGGAGAGAGGAGTTACAATTGATGTAGCTCACAGAAGATTTGATACAGATAAATACTACTTCACAATCATCGATGCCCCAGGCCACAGAGACTTCGTCAAGAACATGATAACAGGTACAAGCCAGGCTGATGCAGCCGTGCTTGTTGTGGCTGCCACAGATGGTGTGATGGCCCAGACAAAGGAGCATGCCTGGCTGGCAAAAACGCTGGGTGTTGATCAGCTTATCGTTGCGATAAACAAAATGGATGCCACACAGCCACCTTATGATGAGAAGAGATACGAGGAGGTTAAGAACCAGGTTGATAAACTCCTCAAGGGCATTGGTTACAAGGATGTAGTTTATGTGCCTATATCCGCATGGGCAGGCGATAATGTCACAGATAAGAAGAATCTCAGCTGGTGGAGTGGTCCAACATTGCTTGAAGCACTTAACAATCTCAAAGTTCCACCAAAGCCAATAGACAAGCCATTGAGATGGCCAATCCAGGATGTTTATTCCATCACAGGAGTGGGTACAGTTCCTGTGGGAAGAGTGGAGACAGGAGTAATGAAACCAGGAGACAAGATAATATTCCTTCCATCAACACAGCCTCATGGTGTTGTTGGAGAGGTAAAGTCAATAGAAATGCATCATGAACAGATACCTCAGGCTGAGCCCGGAGATAATATAGGGGCCAACATCAGAGGAGTTGGAAAGAAGGATATAAGGAGGGGAGATGTAGCAGGACATGTTGACAATCCACCAACAGTGGCAAAGGCATTCACAGCAAGAATAATGGTGCTCAATCATCCAAGCGTTATAACAGTTGGCTATACTCCAGTATTCCACATACATACAGCTCAGGTGGCATGCAGATTTGATGCATTGCTGAAGAAGTTTGATCCAAGAACAGGAGAAGTTAAGGAAGAGAATCCACAGTTCCTGAAGACTGGAGATGCAGCTCTGGTAAGAATAGTTCCAACAAGACCAATGGTAATAGAGACAGCAGATACAATAAGAGAACTTGCAAGATTCGCCATAAGAGATATGGGCCAGACCGTCGGAGCTGGAATAGCTGTTGAAATAGAGCCAAGAGAAAAGTAATAACATGGCGCAGAAAGCAAGAATAACATTAACAGGCACAGATGCAAAGAAGATTGATGAAGTCTGCCAGCAGATAAAGGGAATTGCAGAAAGAACAGGGATAAGAATAAGGGGTCCAATACCCCTTCCAACGAAGAGACTTGTAGTCCCTGTAAGAAAGAGTCCCGATGGAGAGGGAACAGAGACATGGGACAGATGGGAGATGCGTATCCATAAGCGCCTCATAGAGCTCGATGCCCAGGAAAGAGCCCTGCGCCAGCTGATGAGGGTGCAGGTGCCTGATGGCGTAAACATAGAAATAGTGCTGAAATCTTAGCCCCTCTTTTTTTATTGATTTTTTGATTTTTCGGTAAATTATTGTGAAAAGCGTTTGGTATATATGCAGGATTGGTATTTATTTTCTGTAACCTCGCTCTCTATAAAATAATTCGATTACTTTTACAGTATTATTTTCCACATTGTAAATGATTCGATAATTTCCTGTCTTCAAACGATATTTTTGAGGTTTTGTATCTTTTAGAGGTTTAATATCCACATTTGTTCTGGGCTTGAGCGGATCCTCTTCCAACTTTTTCAGGGCTATGCGGATTCTTTTTTGCAAATTTTTGGAAAGAGAATGGAACTGTTTTTGAAATGTCCGGGAAACTAAAACCTGGAACATTATAATTCATCTAAGGAAATGAATTCATCTTCTTCCAATATTCTATTCCATCTTTCATCCAGTTCTTTCCATGCAACTTTTGACAGTAATTTTTGAATGATTGAATCATAGCTCTCTCCCTTCTCACCCAAACGCCTCAAAGCCTCTTTTGTTTCATGCGAAACAGCAATGGTGGTCATTCTCATTCAAATCACCTATAACAATTATAGCAATTATAATATTTATAACTATCAGTTAATGCAAATAAAACGAATGGCTAATTTGGATAATGTTTGTTTGGCAGATGAGAAATTTTAATTCAGATTTATCCTCCTATGCTGCTTTTCAATGGATAACTTTTTTTAAGGTTTCTCTATTCTTTTTAACCAAGCTGAGGTAGCCAAGCCCGGACCAAGGCGCAGGCCTTGAGAGCCTGTGGGGCTTGTGCCCCGCGAGGGTTCAAATCCCTCCCTCAGCGCTCTCTATTTTTATGGAATTGGCTTTTATCCCATGAAAACAAAAATGTGGCAATCAATGGCATCTGGGTTTTTATCATTCATGGCTCGTCATTCAATGATTTTTCATAAAGAATGTTGTTCCCCAAACATATATATTCACCTCACAATTTTTGAAATATGGTAAAGCATGGTTGTTTTGCAGTCATTATCTCTTTCCTCCTGATTCCTTCCTTCTCGGCCATTCCATTACATCATCTGGAGCATGAAGAACTGGTGATAGATATTGATGCTCATATCCATCA
>JAGGXW010000060.1 GCA_021162815.1 Thermoplasmata archaeon
AGTAAGGCTGATGAATCTCATGAACATTTTGAACGAAATCCTTCCAGTATATGTGGCTCGGTGAAACATTTATCAACATGTTAACACAATAGCTGGCAAAGTTTATAATTCTTTTTGAGAGGACAATCGATACCTTTATATTCATCCTCTCAATAAATGAAACATGGCAAAGAAGCAGAGGACTGGCTTCCAGTCTGCAGCTGGTCTGATAAGATATTTCGAGGAGGAAAAGACAGGGGTCAAGATTGACCCAAGACTCATTGTTGTATTTACCATACTGACCGTAACAATAGTTGTGCTGGCAAGAATATTATATCCTGTTTAATAAGCAAAGGATAATATGGCCCGGCGGCATATCGCTGCATCTCTCCTGCTGCTTGCGCTTGCCGTGCTGGCATACTTGCTTGGATTTGTGAGTATAATACATGAGGCTGTCCTGCTCATCATAATATTTCCATACCTATCCTTTTCCATATTCTTCCACTACAATACGGGAAGGCGCAGGAAAAAGGCAATAGATATCATAAGAAGGAAGACATCAAATTATTAGATTAGAGCAAACAGATAGTGAAGCGCGCCTATGAGAAGGATTATCAGCACAAGGGCAATCAGAAGTTTGAGAGTAAATTTTATTATTTTCCAACCAAAAAGCACGATTATGAGCAGTATAATCAACCATATCCATAATGACATGCATTATAAGCGCAGGAGTATTTTTAATCTTTCTGGAATGATTTTTTCTCCTCTCTTCATTCTTTCTATTCCATCCATGCATGCATCTATCATCTTTTCAAAATAGAGCTTTCCCTTCTCAGCACTCGCCATGGACGGAGAGCCAATGTATGCATCCTTTGCTCCAAGATGAATGAATTTTTTGAATGAGTCCATCATTGTTATTCTTTTCCTGAATGGCGGAAGAGAGCTGTAATCTCCCACAAGCTCTGGAAAAAGATATAGTGCCAGGGACGTCTCCTTCTCATCTGCATGTATTTCTCCTTCAATATCATCAAAAAGTTTCCCATCAAAATATGATGCTGATATGGGCTCCACAGCATTCATTCCATATCTGTATGCTCTGAAAATTGATTTGTATATGGCCCGAAGATGAAAGATGTCCATGTGAAAGTTGCATATGACAGCATATTTAAATCCATTTTTTGCGAGATGGAGAAGAATGGAAGTGAGAATTTTTTTTACCGCTCTGCTGGAAACAGAGATGCTTCCTTCAAAGCCTTCCAGATAATGGCATTTTGAATATGATATGGATGGAAGGGAAACGCCACCCACATTTTTTAACAGCTCCTTCTCAACATGTTTTGCTATGAATAAATCGGTGCCAACAGGAAGATGGGGGCCATGAGCTTCCATTGTGCCCACTGATATGAAAAATATCGTCTCCCTGTCAAGATTGCTTATATCCTTCCAGCTCATTGATGCAAATTCCATGCTATTAATATGACACAAGTTTATAAATGGTTTTTACTATTATCTGTGATGAATATCCTGCTCGGCATAGGAAATGAACTGAATGGCGACGACGCCATCGGCATCTGGGTGGCAAGAAATTTCAAGGCGGATGGATGGCTCTCCATAGACTGCGCTACAGTACCGGAGAATTACATAGGGGAAATTGTGAGGGCAAAGCCTGATAAAATTGTTCTTGTGGATGCAGCGGAGATGGGACTGAAGGCTGGAGAGATAAGGATCATTCCAAAGGAAAAGCTCAGCAAGGCAAGTTTCTCAACACATACCATCCCGTTATCAATATTCATGACCCATCTTGGACAGATGACGAGGGCAAGGATATACCTCATAGGGATACAGCCAAAGAGGGTTTACGGAGAAATGAGCAGGGAGGCAATCAGAGCAGGGGAGAAGGTAATAGATATAATCAAAAAGGACAAGATAGATGAGATAGAGGTGCTTTAACTTTTCTGCCAACAAGTATATAGCACTTCATTTCATTAACACTGGAATGAGGGGTAAGATTGCCATATTTGCCATTGTAGCAACACTGCTCTGGGGTGCGTCGTTCACTCTCACAAAACAGGCCCTTTCATTTTCATCCCCCCTTCAGCTTGCATTTGTGAGATATCTCATAGCATCTTTTCTTTTCATCATATTCCTCAATCCCTTCAAGGGAGAATGGAAGGATACGAAAAAGATTGTTCTTCTCGCATTGTTTGGGGTTACAATTCCAGTTGCTCTTCAGAATGTAGCTCTTGAATATGTTTCCGCCTATGTGTCGGGATTTCTTCAGAGCACAGGTCCAATATACACCCTCATCATGGCATATGTATTTCTGAATGAGGAAATGAATGCAAGGAAGATTGCGGGAATAATGATTGCATTTGCGGGAACATACATGATTGTAAAGCCATCTGGAGATATATGGAGCAATGTTCTTGTGATTGTATCCGCAATATTCTATTCCTCGGCAGGAATAATAGCAAAAAGTCTGATCAGCTCGGGACATGATGGGATGCTCCTCATAAGCAGGGCAACAGTCATAGGAAGCATTTTTTTATTCCCTCTCGCCATGCTTGAGAGACGGAGTTTCAGCATTTCCGCCATTGAATATGCTTCACTGCTTGCAGTCCTTCCCACATTCGTTGCATACATATTATGGTATAAAGCCATGGAAGAAACAGAGATTTCAAAGTTATCGGCATATGTTTATTTAATTCCTCTCTTTTCCACTCTCTTCGCCTTCCTGCTGCTGGGAGAGGAGATAAAAATGGAGAACATAATATACGGAATGCTCATCCTGGCGGGCGTCGCCATGGCGGAGGCATAGAAATTTAAGCAGAAATTGCATTATATTTTTATGATGCAGGCTAAACTCATCAATGATATTACTGATTTTGCATGGCTCTCAAGGGCATTTGATAGCAAGGTCAAGAGGGATGTTTTCAACGAGGTGTCAAAGGAATGGATAACAATGGAGTATATAAAGGAAAAATATGGAGAGGATGGGGAAAAGGCCCTCAGGTTTTTTGAAAAAATCCATCTGGTGGAGACAAGATGGATGATGCAGGAGGGAAAGCCAATTAAGGAATATCATGCATTTTACACTGCGTTTCACATAAATGTGATGTCCTCAATGGAGGTAATAAAGGATGTATTTTCCATAGTTCTTATGGATGATGAGGAATTTTCAGAACTTGAGGAAAAAATATATGAGTTTGTTGGCAACGGAGAGCTGAGCAGAGAGGTGGAAAGAAATTTTGACCTCTCTCCAGTCCAGATGAAGTGCATAGTCAAGAGGTCAATGAAGCTTGAATATAAAGGAATGAAGATAGAAAGGCTTGAGGAAAATTAAAAATATATATTGGTAATTACAACCACAACGATGAAAGTTAAATTCCTTGGTGGAGCCAGAGAGGTGGGAAGACTTGGCATACTCCTTTCCTCAGAGCATAAAACAATGCTTATAGATTATGGTCTAAATCCAACTCAGCCTCCTACCTATCCCGACGAAGCTCCACATGTGGATTTTGCAATTCTCTCGCACGCACATCTTGACCACAGCGGAATGATACCCTGGATTGCCTCCAGATATGGAGCGGATATATACTCAACCCCCGTCACAAAGGACCTCAGCAGAATTTTATATGAGGATATGCTAAAAATTGCTGAGGCCAATGGATATCCATTTCCATATATGAAGGATGCTGTGAACATAGCAATGGAGAGGTTCAGGGAGATAAAAATAGGAGATAAAATTGAAATGGATGGTTTCTCTGCAAAAATACATTCTGCAGGACATATTCCAGGCTCCATAATGGTGGAGCTGGAAAACTATGATACATTATTCACCTGTGATATAAACACAATTGATACATCCCTTATGAAGGGAACAAGAGCAAGGAAGGTGAAAAATCTTTTCATCGAAGGAACATATGCTGGCACGGAGCATCCAAAAAGGAGGGAGCTGGAGAGAAAATTTCTGGATGAGGTGGAGGATACTGTAAACAGGGGAGGGAAGGTGATAATTCCTGCCTTCGCAGTGGGAAGAACACAGGAGATGGCAATGCTTCTCTATGAGAGAGGACATGAAATATGGATAGATGGAATGGGAAGCAGGATCGCGGATATAATGCTCAATCATTCCGAATATATAAGGGATGCATCAAAACTTCATGCTGCCATGGAGAGCGCAAACATTGTTTACTCAAGTCATGGAAGGAAACTTGCTCTACGCTCGGGCATAGTGGTGACAACAAGCGGTATGCTGAATGGCGGTCCTGTGCTGTGGTACATAGATAAGATAAGGGATGATCCAAAATCTGCTGTGATGATAACTGGCTACCAGGTAGAGGGAACAAATGGAAGAAGATTGCTTGAGAGGAGAGAGATAAACATATATGGAGTGGTTGAGCGTGTTAATTGTAGAGTGGAATTCTTTGACTTTTCAGCTCATGCAGGACATTCCCAGCTTATTAAATTCATAAAGGATAGTCAGGCTGAGAATGTTTTCATATTCCATTCTGAAAATCCTGAATTGCTGGCTGAAGAAGTGGATGCAAACGTTATAATACCATCAAACGGAGAAGAAATAGAAATAAAAGGGTAAAGGGTTGTTTAACCAATCAAATCAATGCCCATTTTCTGTCCATTCTCCCATTTCGGGAGAACAACCCTCTCCTGTGTTGGGGAAAGTATGTGAGGTGAGCTCACCCCGGTCATTATTGCCATTATCCTCACCTTTCCATTGTAGTCCTTGTTAACCCTTGCTCCAAGAATCACATTGGCATAGGGATCAAGTTCCTGTGTGAGATGCTCTGCAACCTTCTCTGCAAACTCAAGTGTCATGTCTGGCCCTCCTGTTATATGTATAAGGCTTCCCTTTGCGCCCCTGTAATCAACTTCCAGCAGTGGATGATGCATCGCTTCCATCGCCACAGCTTCAGGTCCATCTCTCGTTGCTCCCTCTCCCCACAGCATGGCTGCCACATCTCCTCCCGAAACAATGGTCTTCACATCTGCATAGTCAAGATTTATCAGAGATGGTTCAATTATTGTTTCTGCAATTCCCTTTATTGTCTCCGCTATGAGCTGGTCCATCACAGAAAATGCCTTGTCTATTGGAAGATGCGGAACAAAGCTGAGCAGCTTATTGTTATCAAGAACAACAACAGAATCACACTCCTTTCTGAGCTCCTCCAGACCCTGCTCTGCCCTGAGCATTCTGCCCCTTTCAACCCTGAAAGGTATGGAAACCATTCCAACAACAATGGCTCCAGCCCTCTTGGCTATCTTCGCCACCATTGGCGAGGCGCCTGTACCCGTGCCGCCGCCCATGCCAGCCGTTACGAAGACAAGGTCTGGCTCGCCTATTTTTTCCTCGAGTTCGTTTCTTGACTCCTCAGCGCATCTCTTGGCAACCTCAGGATAACCGCCTGCTCCCAAGCCCTTGGTTATGTTTCTGCCGATGAGGACCTTATCATCTGCCTCTATCATATCAAGAGCCTGCTTATCAGTGTTGACAGCAAGAGTTTTTGCCCCGTTTATTCCAATTTTGCTTAGCCTGTTGAGGGTATTTCCGCCTGCACCCCCCACTCCAACAACAAGTATTTTGGCAATGCCTATGTCGTCAAGGCTAAGAGTTCTTTCTTCCCCATATTTTAACGCTTCACTTATTATACTATCCATTTTTATATCCCCTCCCGATAGGCTGGTAGCATTTATCCCATCCCCCCATCCTACTTCTTTTTCAATTTTTCTATTTCCTCCGTGAGAGCCTGAAGTTCCTGCACCTTCTTTATGATTTCAAGTTTTCCATATACCTTGTCAGTGGTTTCCTCTATCAGTATGGAAAGAGCCCTCCTTATCGCCTCGGAGCGGGAGGCGAACTCTCCCAGCTTTATGAATGTATCAATGGCCTGAACCTGGTCGACTGGTATTCTTACTGTTATTTTTTCTGTTTCCATTTCATCCCTCACGGCAAGATGAGGTATTTTTGTCGGCAAATTTTACAGCCAATTTACCGACATTGTACCTCTCTTGTCCGACAAAAGTAATACAGTTATCATTTAAAAACCTTTTGATTTGTGATAGTTTGGTAAAAAAAGCATGCCTCTATGTTACCTCAAATAAAAAAGCATATTAAACTTTGTCGTTTTTTACAGGGATGGATTACTAACATTCTGGATTTTGGTTGAATATCGTATCACTTCATAGGCATGGAGTAAAGTATGAATTTTACAGGAGGAAAAGACAAAAAAACATGCATTATTGTGTTTGGGGGGCGGAAATAAGGCGGAAATTGTTCACAACATGTATTTATACTGCCGCTGATTAGTTATATCATGACTGTAATAAAGGTAGTAGGATCAGCTGCAATTGTTATGCTGGTTGTTACAGTAGCATTTTTAGAAATATTCAGTGCTATATACAATATTGCACCTGAAAGTGCGAAATCTGTTATCCAACAGGATATTCAAGTATTTTTATGGATTATAGGTTTATTCCTTGGAATATCAGGTATTGGTACACTACTTTACTTTATATTACCCCCATCTGACGGAGTGTCCGTGTGATTGTTCCGCTGGCTACTCCCACCTCTTTTCTTATTTCCTCATAAGTGGTTCCAGCTTTGTAGAGGCTTCGTAGAGAGATAATATTCTTTTCTTATCATACCTTAGGTTCCACTTTATAAAAATGATATAATTTTCATGGGCCCGGCCGGATTCGAACCGGCGACCACCTGGTTATGAGCCAGGCGCTCCACCAGGCTAAGCTACGGGCCCTCTGAAGTAAATGTATTTTCAATATAAAAATTTACTCATGGTTTAGTTCTGTGAATATTAAAACCCAAAAAATCGGGTTTGTCGAATAAATCAGAATGAATAAGGAAATTGCCATGTAGGTGTTTATGTTATGAACGATAGCCATGGCAATTATATGTTTCATTCTCATTGATTTTTTCCTGTATCTTGTGAATA
>JAGGXW010000036.1 GCA_021162815.1 Thermoplasmata archaeon
AAGTTATATCGCTGCTAAAATAATAGCACCACAGTTCAATGGCAATCTCTACAATCTTGTGGGAGGAATAACTGCCTGGAAGGATGCAGGATTGCCTACAAAACAGGGATTTGGATTTGGCGGATAATTAAATTATAAAGGTCCTGCATCTTCAAAACCCTGTCTCTGGCCTGTGCCGGCCATCTTTGTTAATTTATCTGGTTTGAAAAGAAGGTAAAGGGCATTCCATGCGTGTTCTCTTGCTCTCCTGTCAGCAAGCCATTTTAACTCCTTCTCATCTTTTGCCTCATCCTCGTGCACAAATACTTCTATTATGTGGGTGTTGGTGAGAAGCTGGGTTGCTATTATTCCGAGAGATGCTTCGTGGGCGCACTGCTTGTCTATGGGCATTTTACCGGGCATTCCGAGGGCAATCACTATGTCACATTGTTCCTCCTCAATCAATTTTTTGCATGCTACGGGTAAATCTTTTATCCCTGGCACAGTGTATCTCTCTATTCTCACATCATATCCGCTTTTATTTATCTCATCTATGACGGCCTTTCCCATATCATATCTTGCAAAAGTTGTATCCGCTATTCCAATTTTTTTCATCTTAATTTATATAGTTCTTTCATACTTCTAATTTTCTCTATTATTTTTCTCGTTTTATTTAAATCACTATCCTCATATTTACCGCATCTCACAATCTTGGCCTTTATTCCCCTCTTTTCCAGCTCTTCCTCCAGCCCTTCAAAATGCTGGTCATAGCCAAGAGCTATTATATCTGGCCTTATCTCCTCAACTATGCGAAGATAATCATCTGCATATCCCACAACAGCTCTATCCACTGGCTTCAGAGATTCCACTATCTTCCTCCTCTCCTCTGCTGGCATTATTGGCTCGTGTTTCCTCTTCCTCACTGTTTCGTCATTTGCAACGACAACAATTAGCTCATCTCCAAGCTTCTTTGCTTCCTCGAGATATCGGATATGTCCAAGATGAATTATGTCGAACACTCCAGTTGCCATTACCCTTGCCATTCTCTCCAAGCCTCTATTATTTCTTTCCCTTCAAGAAAAATGAGACCGTGTTTTTCAGCATATTTCATAGCATCCTTCTTTGGCAAACTTTTCTCATTTCCCAGCATTTCGCATCCCGCCATTACAGGTGTTAACCCCGCCATTTTTGCTAAGGCAATGCCAAGCTCTGTGTGTCCCTGTCTTTCATTCAGCAAATCCCTGGATGCAATGCAGGTTGCTACATGGCCAGGGCTTCTGAACTCCTTTCCAAACAGAGCCTGAGCTTCTATATTGCCCATCCCTTCTATTTTTTTAGCGAGCGCTGCAAAACTGGAGATGGTCAATGCTCTATCGGCATCACTTATTCCCGTAAATGTCCTCCTGTGGTTCAATGGCAGGGAAAAGGATGATTTCGTATCATAAGGAATATCATTCGGTATGAGTTCTTTAAAAACATGCCATTTATAACCGCATTTATATATCACATCTGCAAGATATGGCAATCCAAGTTTTGAGGCAATACCATTTTCAATCATCATGAAAATTAGGCCGCCGCCATCCTGCCTCATCCTCCTTATGGATTCGTGGGTTACATGCTCTGCAGCTATAAAAAAATCCGTCTCTTCCTCTCTTCCATCTGCATCATAAACAAGAACGAAGTTTCCATTTCTTAATTCTTCCAGGGCTTTTTCAAGTTTCTTCATTTTGACTTTTTCTATCCTCCATTAGCCTCGAAATGTATCCTGCCACTCTGTTCCTCATGTTTTTTGTTCCTATTGTTGTCAATTTCTCAACCAGGATTTTATTCTTTTCAAAATCGTCCGTAAACTGGTCTGGGAACTTTTGAATAAGCTCTATCGCTAACCTCTTTATGTACGCTGGTTTTACATTTCCCAAGGAATCACCGTGCAATGAATATGTTTTCTATATAAAATAATTTTGCTCAGTAGAAGAATTCCCATCCCAAATCGGTCTTTTAAAAAGCAGGTGCAGGATATGTCTAAAGCATGGATATGCTAACAATATTACTTCCTCTCACCACTACCTTTCCGAGGCGCCGCTGCTCGCCGTCCTCCTTCTCCTCGCTTGCTTCCTCTATCACAAGATTCATGTACTGGTCAAAGCCTGAGAGTTTGCCAGATATTATTCTTCCGTCCTTGAGAAGGAGCGATACATTCATATTCACGCTTGCCTCAAGCAAATCATTGGGCAATACCATAAAAAGGTAATATGGGGGAATTTATATACTTATCTTGCTATTATGTGAATTATGTCTCCATGTTTCAGCACATGATCAGCTCCAACTATTTTTTTACTCCTCGCATCTACGGCTTTTATGAATCCCTCTGCCAGATCACTGTGAACCTTCGCAGCAAGCTCTATCACAGTTGAACCCCTTGGCATGAGATAAACATCAGGAAGCACATTTCCATCCTTATCGGTGAGCCTGTTTTCGTCCTCAACAGGAAAGACAGCAATCATACCCAGCATTTCAAACACAGCTTTATCTATAACTTCCTGCACACCAGTTGAGCCATATATGGAGAGGACATGTTTCCTTATGTATTCCAGTCCCTTCGCCTGCTTTTCATCGGGCTTTCCTATTACTTTAAAATCACTGTCGCCAGGACGGTATTGTATCAGTCCATGCTCTGCAGCTTTTATTAAAGCAAGCTCAGCCTGGGCGGATACTGGAATGGCGGTGTATTCCTTAAATTTATTCACAGCATCTGGGGGAGCGATATCAACCTTATTCAATGCGAGAATTATGGGCTTTGAAACCTTCCTTATCTCCCTTGCAAGTTTAAAAATATCCTCATCATTCCATCTGCTGAAGTCATCTCCAAGCTTTGCATTTCTCAAAGCAACCTTTATCTCTTCTTCCCTCACTCCAAGCCCTGTGAGTTTCTCCCCTAACAAATGTTCTATCTTCCTACCTTCCAGCCTTGCTTTTGTTGCAAGCCTCCTCCAGTCTCTGGAGAGGATGCCAGTTATCCAGTAATCAATCTCCTCTTCCAGAAACTGAACATCCTTCATTGGATCATGCTCTCCAACCTTGCATGGCCTACCTTCCTCATCTGTTGAACCGGACACATCAACTATATGAATCAGGCATGAAGCCTGGCGAAGGTCATCCAGAAATTTATTTCCGAGCCCTCTACCTTCATGAGCTTTTGGTACGAGTCCCGCCACATCTATGGCTTCTATTGGAACATATCTTATTCCATCCATGCATATTGAGTTTTTCGGATTGCACTTTGTGTTGAATTCCTTACAGGGGCATTTTACCCTTGCATACACAACACCTTTATTTGCCTCTATCGTGGTGAAGGGATAATTGGCCATCTCAGCCCTCGCCCTCGCTGCAGCATTGAAGAATGTTGTCTTTCCCACATTTGGCTTTCCCACAATTCCAATCTGCACCATTTTAATCAGCTGAAGTAATGCATCGCCTCTTCTTCCTTTTCTTCCTTCTTTTTCTTCTTTCTTCTGTTAACCATCACATCTATGGCGAGTATCATTCCTATGGGTATTATCCTAATCTTTCCCTTCAGTTTTCCATGTGAGGAGTCCATTTTTATGCATATTCCTCCTTCCTCCTTGCCTATGTATGTGTAGCCGACAAATGTTCCGCTTGTTGTCATGCATTCCTTATCCGAGCTAACTGAATGGATAACATATTTTGCCCCAACTTGAAGCTCTATATTCTCCTCACTCATTTAAAAACCTCCTTTCAATAAGCTTCTGAATGTGTGAAACACTTTCCCCATAGTTCTCCATTGCCACCCTAACATGTGCCTCCACAAAGCTCCATGCTTTGGCAAAATTTCCATATCTCATTCTGTATGTTTTTCTCACATTCTGCCCCTCACCACTCTTGCCTTCCTCAAGCAAATCCATGGCTTTAAGTTTATTGAGGTGCCTGTATATAGCCGATTTGGTGGCATTGAGCCTTGAAATAAGCTCATCAATCTCCCAGTACTTATCAGGATAAAGAAGGAATAACTCAAAAAGGCGATATGAAAGGGAATGGCTATCGTCATTTTCATTCATGTATCCTATGAGTTTCAAAAATTTCTCAACTGCTTTTCTGTAATCATCCTCGCCTGTGAGAGGAGAGCTCTCCACAACCCTTATCTGAAAATCCATGCTAAAATAAAGTCTCCGTTCAATTTATAATTTTTGCCTCATGTATTACATCACTTCAGGTCCAAATTTTCCCTTTTTCTTTTCCTCCTCAAATTTTACCTGTGGCAGTGGAATTGGTGGAGGGAGTTTCAGTTCCCTTGCTATTGTTACCGCTTCAGGAACACAGTAATGAAGGATGGCAGTATGAATCTGAGATGCTATCTCATTTGGCATGTTTTTCTTACTCTGCCAGTTCTCTGCGATTTTTTTTGCGTCCTCTCCTTCATAGATGAAACCCCCCTCAAATTTTATTATTCCCACAGCCCCAAAGCTTGCTGTATACTCAAACTCCACATCTGCCTCATTGTCATTTAAAACGGAAAATAATGTTATGCTGCTGTTGTGATCAATTCTTATATTCACAGGGCGTGAAAGGTCCTTCACATATCTTCTTGCTTCAATTGCCCTTATTTCCAGATTCCTTATCTTCATATTCCTTTCAAGGAAGAACTCTATTTAAACTTTGCTTCTGATTTCATACATTTAGCAAAACCCAACAAAAAACATAAATAATGATATTTAATCCAATCTATATGAAAGGAAAAGCCCTATTTATTGCAGGTATCATGATAATCGTGGCATTCATGAACATGAACACCATGGCGTGGGCGCCGCTCAGCGCTGATTTCACGTGGCAACCTGAGAATCCAAATGACTTGCAGGAGGTGCATTTCATTGATAATAGCTCAGGCAATATAGTGATATGGGTGTGGTACTTTGGAGATGGAAATAGCAGCACCGATGTGAATCCATATCATAAGTACGCCGATAATGGTTCATATAATGTTACCCTCATTGTAATAAGTGCTTATGGTAATATGGATAAGATAACGAAGCAAATCAACATAAGCAATGTTCCACCTCATGCCATAATAAAGGTTGATGCTGTTAATAATAAAAGCAATGTTAACTTCTCATCATTGAGTTATGATGATGACGGCTCCATAGTTAACTACACATGGCAATTCGGAGATGGAAGTACTGCGACAGGTAAGACCGTTTCCCATATCTATGCTAATGATGGAATTTATAATATCAATCTCACAGTTAAGGATAATGATGGTGCCGAGAATGAAACAAATACAAGCATAATGGTGGATACCACCTCTCCTGTGACAAGTTACAATCTTTCATGCTCTGGATGGTGTAATGGAAGTGTTGATGTTACATTCAACGCAACTGACAACCTATCAGGAGTGAGCAAGACATATTATAAAATAGATGATGGAGAATGGAAGGAATATAATGGCAGCTTTACTGTAACAAGCGAGGGAATCCACAAAATATACT
>JAGGXW010000027.1 GCA_021162815.1 Thermoplasmata archaeon
ACCGGAGGAAGCATTCATAAGAAAGATTCCTCCTGAAAATTTGTTGGGCCTATTTATGAAAATGAATGAGGATATAAAATGAAAATAGAGGCAAATTTAAATAAGCGAAAAATATTCGTACTCAACATACAAATACCAAAAATGGATGGTCGCAATGAACGAAATAGACAAACTCAAGGAACTGTATCCCCAAAAATTTGTTGATGTAAAGAGAGCGTTTTCTCATATACATAGAGGAGATAGAATTTTTATTGGAACAGGATGTGGAGAGCCATTGTATCTGGTTAGGGAATTGATTTCATATATAGAGAGTTATCCGAAAGCATTTGTGGATGCAGAAGTTATTCATGTATGGACACTTGGTCTTGCTCCATATACGGAAGAAAAATTTAAGAGAAATTTCAGACACAATGCATTCTTTATTGGAGAGAACACAAGAAAGGCAGTAAATGAGGGACTGGCTGATTATACGCCCATCTTTCTTTCAAGAGCTCCTGATCTATTCAAAAGAAAAATAATTCCCATAGATGTTGCTCTGATACAGCTCTCTCCTCCAGATAAGCATGGTTACATGAGTTATGGAATAAGTGTTGATATAGTTAAATCTGCCACAGAGAATGCAGATGTTGTTATTGCACAGGTCAATAAAAATATGCCAAGAGTCCATGGAGACAGTTTCATTCACATAGATGATATTGATTTCATAATTCCTTATGATGAACCTCTTCCCGAATATGTTGCATCTGTCCCTGATGAGGTGTCACAGAAAATAGGCAAATATGTATCCCGTCTTGTTGAAGATGGAGCGACTCTTCAGGTTGGTTATGGAAGCATACCTGATGCAGTGCTATCCAGTTTGAAAAATAAAAAAGACCTTGGAATTCATACTGAGCTGCTGACCGATGGAATTGTGAAACTGATGAAAGAGGGTATCATTACCAATAGAAAAAAGACCATTCATAGGGGAAAGACTGTTGCATCATTCTGCATGGGTACAAAAGAGACGTATGAATACTTAAATGACAATCCTGAGTTTGAATTTCATCCCATTGAATACACAAACAATCCTCTCATCATAGCAAGAAACAGAAAGATGACAGCAATCAATACAGCCCTGCAAATTGATTTAACGGGGCAGGCGACGGCAGAGTCGATAGGTCATACATTCTACAGTGGCATAGGGGGGCAGGCAGACTTTATGAGGGGCGCTCTCCTTGGGGAAGGAAGAAGCATTCTTGCCCTGCCATCTACTGCAAGAAATGGGGAGGTATCAAGAATTATTCCATTTATAGGAGAGGGAGTTGGAGTGACATTGACAAGAGGAGACATTCAGTATGTGGTCACAGAGTATGGAATCGCTTATTTGCATGGAAAAAATATCAGGGAGAGGGCTATGGAACTGATATCAATAGCTCATCCAAAATTCCGGGCATGGCTTCTTGAGGAGGCAAAGAAATACAATCTTGTTTTCAAGGATCAGGCAATCATACCAGGGACAAGAGGGGAGTATCCTGAAGAACTGGAGACATGGAGAACCACCAAGAAAGGATTGGAAATATTTTTGAGGCCTGTAAAAATAAGTGATGAGCCATTGTTGAAAGAATTCTTTTATTCTCTCTCTGATCAGACGATTTATAGAAGATTTATTTCAGCCAGAACAGATATGCCACATGAAAGATTGCAGGAATTCTGTGTTATTGATTACAAAAAGGAGATGGTGATACTTGCCATCATTTATAGAGGGGAAAAGGAGGTGGTTGTTGGTGTGGGGCAGTATGCAATAGATGAAACCACCCACACTGCGGAAGTTGCTCTTGTTGTTAGGGATAAATATCAGAATAAGGGTATAGGAAGAGCATTGCTTGAATATCTGACAGAAATAGCCAAAAAGAATGGTTTGCTGGGCTTTACAGCAGAGGTGCTTGTTGATAATAGACCAATGCTTCATTTATTTGAAAGCATGTTTGATGTGGATAAAAAACTGGAGGATGGAACATATAAACTGAAAATGCCGCTCAGGTGAGAGTATGATGAAAAGTCTATTTGAGCCAGAAAGCATAGCGGTCATAGGAGCATCCTCAAATCCCAATAAGATAGGCTATAAAATTTTGGACAATATAATTTCATCAGGTTATAAAGGAAAAATATATCCTGTAAACAATAAAGGAGGGGAAATCAGAGATTTGAAAGTGTATAAGGATATTGAGGAAATAGATGATACAGTAGATTTGTCCATAATAGCCATTCCAGCAAAATTTGTTTATGATGCAGTCAAAAAATGTGCTGAAAAGGGAGTTAAGAACTGCATAATCATATCCTCTGGCTTTTCGGAAGTGGGAAACAGGAAGGAGGAAGAAAGAATAGTTGAGGTGGCAAGAAAATATGGTATGAGGATACTCGGCCCCAATGTTTTTGGAATATATGTGGCGAAATCAAATTTAAATGCCACATTTGGTCCAAAAAATGTTCACCCGGGGCATATTGCAATAATCACTCAGTCTGGAGCCCTTGGCATAGCGATGATAGGGAAAAGTGCCATTGATCATATTGGTCTATCCGCTGTTGTTTCCGTTGGAAATAAGGCGGATATTGATGAAGCTGATTTGCTGGAATATTTCAGAAATGATGAAAATACAAAGGTAATTTTGATGTACATTGAAGGATTTAAAGACGGAGAGAGATTCATCAGAGCTCTGAAAAAATTACCTCCTGAAAAGCATGTTGTAGTTATCAAAGCTGGCAGATCAAAGCATGGGGCCATGGCGGCTGCCTCCCATACTGGTTCTCTTGCTGGCTCGGACAAAGTTTTTGATGGAATTGCCAGGCAACTTGGAATAATAAGGGCTGAAAATATAAGAGATGCATTCAATTTATCAAGGTTTTTATCTGAAATAAATATGCCTGATGGGGAGGATATAGTTATCATCACAAATGGAGGGGGAATAGGTGTTTTATGTGCTGATGCCTGTGAGAAATATGATGTTAAGATTTTGGATAACTATGATGTGCTGAGAAATGCGTTTGGAGACATCATTCCATCATTTGGTTCATGGAAAAATCCTGTTGATTTAACGGGGCAGGCGACGGCAGAGGATTACAGGAAAGCTCTGGAGAGGGCTCTTGATAATTCCAACATACATGGTGTTATTGCTTTGTATTGCGAGACAGCCATATTTAATCAAAATGACATGGTGAATTTGATCAAGGAAATGAATGAGAAATATAAGAACAAGAAGCCAATTGTATTCTCATTATTCGGAGGAGAAAAAATAGATAAAGCTATAGAGGAGTTGAAAAAGGGTGGCATAAAGGTTTTTGATGAAGTGTATGATGCTGTGGCGGTGATGGGGGCGATGTATAGGAGATACAGATATGCAAAAGAAGAAATTGAGAAGGAAGAACTCGAGATAGATAGTGAGAAAGAGATTGGTGAAATAATAAGGAATGCAAGGAAAGAAAATAGAGGAGTTCTTTTGCCTCATGAGGCAAAGAGGATAATGGAAATCATAGGTGTAAGCATTCCAGATTACAGAATCGCAAAAAATATTGAAGAGGCTGTTTTGTATGCAGAGGAAATAGGCTATCCAGTTGTGATGAAGATAATTTCTGAGGACATAATACATAAGACGGATGCTGGAGGAGTGGCTCTGAATTTAGAAAATAGGGCGGAGGTTATAAATGCATATCAGGCCATAATTAGAAATGCAAAAGCATATTATCCAGATGCAAGAATAAGGGGAGTAGAAATATCAAAGATGGTTCCAAAAGGTGTGGAAACAATTGTTGGAGCCACCCAAGAACCAACTTTTGGTCCTACTGTTATGTTCGGACTCGGAGGAATTTATGTTGAGGCAATAAAGGATGTTTCATTCAGAGCTGCTCCTGTTAGTGTTAGAGAGGCAAAGAGCATGATAAACGAGATATCATCCTCATCAATACTTTACGGAATAAGGGGCGAGAAGAGAAGAGATATAGAAGCGATAGTAAACGTAATAGTTAATGTGAGCAACCTTATAGCAAGGGTAAGAGAGATAAAAGATATAGAGATAAACCCGTTAATGGTTTATGAAAGTAATAAAGGAGTAAAGGCTGTTGATGTGAGAATATTGTTGAGGGGGTTAAAATGAAAAAAATAGTTGTTGCGTCTGCAAGGGAAGATGTTGGAAAAACAACATCCATAATTGGAATTGGAAAGAGAATGGATGTAAAAATTGGTTACATGAAACCATTTGGAGATAGAATTTATTATAGAAAGAAGAGGTTATGGGACCATGATTCCGTTTCGATTGCAAGAATATTTAAGCTGGATGAAGAACCGGAAGAAATGAGCATTGGATTCGAGCATTCCAAATTGATGTACATGTATGATAGAGAGGGCATAGAAAATAAGGTGAAAGAAAGTTTCACATATATAAGTAGAGGAAAGGACATTGTTTTTATAGAGGGATGCAAGGATATTGTGTATGGTTCATCCGTTCATTTAGATAGTTTCTCAATAGCTAGATATCTTAATGCTCCTATATTGTTCATTTTTTCAGGAAATGATGAAAATATATTTGATGATGCTGTCAGATGCAGGGAACTGGCTGATAGCAAAAATGTGAGAATAGTGGGCGCTATTTTAAACAAGATAAAAAACATGGAGGATTGGGAAGAGGTAAATTCAAAAAAACTTGTTGAAGAGGGCATAGATATTCTGGGAGTGATACCTTATATAAATGAGCTGACAACCTTCACAGCAGAATTTCTTGCTGACCAGCTTTTTGCCAAAATAATTGCTGGTGAAAATGTGCTGAGTAATGAAATAGAGAATGTATTCATAGGAGCTATGAGTATTTCGGATGCAATAAAGAATCCTCTTTTCAGCAAACCGAAGAAATTGCTTATAACAAGTGGAGATAGAACAGATTTGATACTTGCCTCTCTGGAGAACAATACATCATGCATAGTTTTGACCAACAACATTGTGCCTCCAACCAGAATAATAGAGATGGCTGATGAGAAAAAGGTTCCTCTTCTGCTTGTACCATGGGACACATACACCACTGCCAAGAGGGTGGAAAGAATAAAGCCATGGATAAGTGAAAAGGATGATAAAAAGCTGAAACTCATTGAAAATGAATTCAAGAAAATAGATGTTTCATGGATAGACGAGCTATAAGATACATGCGGGTGCCGGGATTTGAACCCGGGGCAAAGCCGTGGCAGGGCTTCGTGTTACCAAACTACACCACACCCGCTCAAGCCAATATATTTTTCGTGCATATATTTTTTACTGATTGCAATAAATTTATTTGAACGGGAGAGAAGTTGATAAAAAGAGAAATTTTGTATTGTAAATCTTAACAAAAATATATTTTTAACCTTGACATTTTATTTTAAATGAAAGTTTTATATAATATTAAAGAATTCTTTAAGTGATGAATCTTGCCCAGAAAATATTAAAGGAGCATTTGGTTGAGGGGAGGCTGGAGGCAGGAGAGGAAATAGCCATAAAGATTGATCAGACGCTTACACAGGATGCTACTGGAACAATGGCTTATCTGGAGTTCGAGGCAATGGGTGTTGATAGAGTAAAAACAGAGTTGAGTGTGAGCTATGTTGATCATAACACTCTGCAGACAGATTTCAGAAATGCCGATGACCATCGCTACCTTCAAAGCATAGCGGCAAAATATGGAATATACTTCTCCCGCCCAGGAAATGGGATATGCCACCAGCTTCATCTTGAGAGATTTGCGGTGCCAGGTAAAACACTTCTTGGAAGTGATAGCCACACGCCCACAGCAGGAGGCATAGGCATGATAGCCATAGGCGCAGGCGGGCTGGATGTGGCTGCAGCCATGGCAGGAGAGCCATTCTATCTGAAGATGCCCGAGATTGTGAATGTTCATCTTACTGGCAGGCTAAAACCATTTGTCACAGCAAAGGATGTGATTCTTGAGGTGCTGAGAAGAATTGGTGTTAAGGGGGCTGTTAACAAAATCCTTGAATATACTGGAGAGGGAATTAAAACACTGAGTGTACCTGAGAGGGCGACAATAACAAACATGGGAACAGAAACAGGGGCTACAACAAGCATATTCCCGAGCGATGAAATCACAAGGCAATTCATGGAGGCACAGGGAAGAGGAGAGCAGTGGAAGCCCATGATGCCTGATGAAAATGCAGAATATGATGATACCATTGAAATCAATTTATCTGAGCTTGAGCCCCTCATAGCCCTTCCTCATAGCCCTGGAAATGTCAAACCTGTGGCTGAGGTGGAGGGACTGAAAATTGATCAGGCAATAGTGGGAAGCTGTACAAATTCATCTCTCAGAGATTTGAAGATTGTTGCAAATCTGTTGAAAGGAAGAAAAATTGCCGAGCATGTGAGCTTTGCCATTTCTCCAGGCTCGAGGCAGGTTATTCTTCATTTAATAGAGAGTGGAGAACTTGCCCATATCATAAAGGCGGGTGCGAGAGTTCTTGAGAATGCATGCGGTCCATGCATAGGAATGGGCCAGGCGCCGCCGAGTAAGGGAGTTAGTGTCAGAACATTCAACAGGAATTTCCTGGGAAGGAGCGGAACAAAGGATGCGATGGTTTATCTTGCTTCCCCAGAGACAGCGGTTGCATCTGCCATATATGGCAGTATAACTGATCCCAGAAAACTGGGAGAGTATCCTGAAATAAAGATGCCGGAGAAATTCATCATAGACGACAGCATGTTCATACCCCCTGCCAAAGACGGAAGCAAGGTTGAGATAATAAGGGGGCCGAACATAAAACCATTGCCGGAATTCAAACCACTTGACAATGTTCTGGAAGGAGAGGTGCTGATAAAGGTTGGAGATGATATAAGCACAGACCACATACTTCCAGGAGGGGCCAAAATACTGCCTTTGAGAAGCAACATACCGGAGATAAGTAAATACACATTCTCCGTAATAGATCCAGATTTTTACAGCAGAGCCATGGAGAAGAACGGTGGTTTCATCATAGGGGGTGAGAACTATGGACAGGGTTCAAGCAGGGAGCATGCCGCCATAGCTCCAAAATATCTCGGAATTAAGGCTGTTGTGGCAAAATCATTTGCGAGAATACATCATGCCAATCTGATAAACTTTGGTATTGTCCCTCTAATTTTCAGCAATCCTGCTGATTATGACAAGATTGAACAGGGTGACAGGCTTCAGATAGATTTAACCGGGCTTGAGGAGGGAAAGGTTATTATGAAAAATTTGAGCAATGGAGAGGAAATTGTTTTGAAACATAATTTGAGCGAGAGGGAGATTGTTATGTTGAGAAAAGGAGGAAAGCTGGCATATATAAGGGATAAAAATAAGAGGTGATAAAAAATGGCGCAGCGTGGAATTAGGGAATATGATGCAAAACGCCTTATGGCGAAATATCTGCCTGAATATGGAAATATAAAACTGCATGGAAAATATGTGCTGGTAACACCTGATAAATCCATAGAGGAGGCAGCAAAGGAGAACGAATGGCTTAAAAATGAAAAACTTGTGGTAAAGCCAGATATGCTTTTCGGTAAAAGAGGAAAGCATGGACTCATATTGCTCAATGCTGACTTTGAAGAAGCCAAAAAATGGATAGAGGAAAGAATGAACAAGCCTGTAAAAATTGGAGATGTTGAAGGCAAGTTAACACATTTTCTGGTTGAGCCATACATAGAGCATGATAAGGAATACTATGTGGCAATCAAGGATGATAGAGAGGTTGACCACATATATTTCTCCACTGAAGGTGGTGTTGACATAGAGGCAAACTGGGATAAGGTCATAACCATAGATGTACCTGTGGATGGAGATATAGAGGAAGTGGACATAAAAGGAATGCTTTCAAAACAGCTTGAGGGAGAGGAACTTGAAAGAGTGGTGGACTTCATAAAGGCTCTCTACAAATTCTATGTTGATTTATACTTTGCATTTCTGGAAATAAATCCATTTGCAATGGTTGATGGAAATATCATACCTCTTGACACAGTTGCCAGGCTGGATGATGCTGCCACCTTCTGGATGGCCAAGAAGTGGGGAGACATTGAATTCCCTGCACCCTTTGGAAGAGAACTCACTCCTGAGGAAAAATATATTAAGGAACTTGATGAGAAGTCAGGGGCAAGTATGAAACTCACCATATTGAATCCAAATGGAAAGATATGGACAATGGTGGCGGGAGGAGGAGCAAGCGTTATTTATGCGGACACCATCGTTGATCTGGGATATGGAAAGGAACTTGCTAATTATGGTGAGTATAGTGGTAACCCAACCACTGATGAAACATATGAGTATGCAAAGACCATACTTGATTTGATGACCAGGGATGGAAAGAAGGGAAAGATACTGATAATAGGTGGAGGAATAGCAAACTTCACTGATGTTGCAAAAACATTCAAGGGAATAATAAAGGCTCTTCGTGAGTACAAGGATAAGTTGAAGGAGCATGATGTGAGAATATATGTCAGGAGAGGAGGACCAAATTACAAGGAGGGCCTGCGCCAGATGAGGGAACTGGGAGAGGAACTTGGCATACCCATCAAAGTTTACGGGCCTGAAATGCATATGACAAGAATTGTTAAAATTGCTGTTGAAGAATTAGGAGGCGATTAAAATGGAAAGACCAGATTATGTTTTGTTTGATGAAAATACGAAGGCAATTGTTTATGGGGAGCAGAGAAATGCCATACAGAGAATGCTTGACTTTGATTATATGTGCAGGAGAAGCAAGCCATCCGTGGCTGCTGTTGTGAATCCAACAAGAGATGGTTACATAAAAGTATTTTTCGGAACAAAGGAAATCCTCATACCCATGTACAGGACATTGAAGGAGGCAGCTGAAAGACATCCGGATGCTGATGTTATGGTGAATTTTGCATCATATCGCTCTGCCTTCGATACAACAATGGAAGCTCTTGCCACTCCCACGATAAGGACAATAGCTGTGATAGCGGAGGGAATACCAGAAAGGAAGGAAAGGATAATGGCAAAGGAGGCAAAGAAAAGAAACAAATGGATTATTGGTCCTGCCACAGTTGGAGGACTGAGAGCAGGAGCATTCAAAATCGGAAATACTGGAGGGGCAATAGATAACATAAAGGCTCTGAAACTGTATCGCCCAGGCTCTGTTGGACTCGTCACAGTTTCTGGAGGAATGGTAAATGAAATGTTTAACATAATACAGCAGAACAGTGATGGTGTTTATGAGGGCATAGCAATTGGTGGCGATCGTTATCCAGGTTCAACACTGCTTGACCATCTTCTTAGATATGAGGCAAATCCAGATGTGAAGTTCATGGTGATGCTGGGCGAAGTAGGAGGAATGAAAGAGTATGAAGTTGTTGACGCCTTAAAAGATGGAAGAATAACCAAACCTCTTGTTGCATGGGTTTCAGGGACATGTGCAAAAGTGTTCCCAGGAGAGGTGCAGTTCGGTCATGCAGGAGCGAGGGCAGGCGCCGCCAAGGAGACGGCGGATGCAAAAATTGAAGCTTTGAGAGAGGCCGGAGCAATAGTGCCAAACAGTTTTGATGAACTGGGAGAGGCAATAAAGGAGGTTTATGAGAAGCTCAAGAAGGAAGGCAAGATTGTTGAGAAGCCCGAGATAGAGCCACCAAAAATACCCATTGACTATAAGGTGGCTTTGAAGGAAGGCATTATAAGAAAGCCAAGGGAATTCATATGTACAATCTCAGATGATAGTGGTGAAGAGTTACTGTATGCGGGAATGCCCATAAGTGAGGTTATAGAGAAGGATATTGGCGTTGGAGGGGTTATTGGCTTGCTCTGGTTCAAACGCCTGCTTCCAGATTATGCAAGAAAATTCATTGAAATGGTTTTGATGATTACAGCCGACCATGGACCTGCTGTTAGCGGAGCCCATAATGCCATAGTTACAGCAAGAGCTGGAAAGGATATCATTGATGCTCTTGCATCTGGCTTGCTCACCATCGGTCCACGCTTTGGAGGAGCCATAGCAGATGCTGCCAAGTATTTCAAGTCAGCCTATGAGCGTGGTTTGACTCCAGAAGAGTTTGTTAATGAAATGAAGGCCATGGGTAAGTACATTCCCGGCATAGGACATCGTGTCAAGAGTGTGCAGAATCCGGACAAGCGCGTCGAGTTGCTTAAGGAATATGCATTCAAGAACTTTCCAAGCGTTGAGCTCTTAAAATATGCTCTGGAAGTGGAGAAGATAACCACTGCAAAGCGTAATAATCTCATATTGAATGTGGATGGGTGCATCGGAATACTCTTCGTGGATCTCATGAAAAATGTTGGATTTAAGGAGGAGGAGATAGATCAGTTCATAGAGATGGGCGGGCTGAATGGCCTGTTTGTGCTTGGAAGGAGCATAGGCATACTGGGACATGCCATGGACCAGAAGCGTTTGAAGGCAAGACTATACAGACATCCATATGATGACATACTGTACATCCATCCGGATGAAGAGAAGGAAATGTTTGGAGGTGAATAAATATGGAAGAAATAGAAAAGGCAAAACAGCATTTTGAGCAGCTTATAAAGGAGCAGCTGGAGAGAATAGAAAGAATGAAGAGCGAATCTGAATGGATTGATTACGAGAAGGTTAAACCAATCATAATCGGTGTGATAGGTGGAGATGGTATTGGACCATACATAACCAAGGAAGCAAAACGCATACTTGAATTCCTGCTTGATGAAGAGATAAAGAACGGAAAAATTGAGATAAGAGACATAGAAGGCCTGACAATAGAAAATAGAGCAAAGGCCATGAAGGCAATCCCGGATGATGTTCTTGAGGAAATAAAGAAATGCCATGTTCTTCTTAAGGGACCAACAACAACTCCCAAGAAAGGGGATCCATGGCCAAATATAGAGAGTGCAAATGTTGCAATGAGGAGGGAACTTGATTTATTTGCAAATGTGAGGCCAGTCAGAATACCCCAGGAGGGAATACACTGGGTATTCTTCAGAGAAAATACTGAGGGGGCATATATACTGGGAAGCAAGGGTATAAATGTGACAGATGACCTTGCCATTGATTTCAAGGTAA
>JAGGXW010000035.1 GCA_021162815.1 Thermoplasmata archaeon
CAATAAACAAATCCTTGCATTTATGATACCATTTTCTTACTGCCTCATATGAAAATATTTCAAAATCTCTCAAAATATAAAAGAATAGCCAGTGCCTTTATTTCCAATCTTTTCTTTCCCTCCGAAAAATTTTTCTTTCCTCAAACAATTTTACCAGTAGGTCGAGCGTGGGTATCCCCTCCCTTATATAGGGAGATTATACTCGACCTATTTTTTCACTTTATATTTTTTAAGTTGACAATCTCATTTAAAACCGCTCTAAACTATTTAAATATCCCCGTATTATCCTAATTGTGAAAAGGCAGTTGCTCGCCATACTCTTTGCCATGGTGATGATTTCCATCACATCATCAGCTTGGGAAAAGGATAAGGATGTTCAGGCTCTGAAAGAAGAATATCATTATATAAAAATATCTGGGGCAAATGTTTTTGAAAACATAAAATTCTACAATATTCTGAATAAAGAGTATGATGGAGTGATAAAGTTCTGGATATGTTCCCACCAATGCAGCATAGAGATAAATGGGATAAAATACATCAAGAATTCCAACGACAATATTGTTCAGTTTAATTTATCTGAATACGGTTATGCAATAGGGGCAAAGGATGAGATGAACATAAATGTATCCTATAAGTTCTCAGGGAAATTTGAGAAGGAGATAATATATCCCGTGGATGAGATGAGGATTGAAGTATATGGAAATGAATTTGCAAGAGGCAATATACCCCTTGAATTCTCTAATGGAGTATACACAGCTGAATTTAAACCATTGAAGGGAGATAGCATATGGATTGAATTTACAGAGGAAAAAGAGGAAAGTGGATACAGCACAGACAATCTCATTTTCGGGTTTACCGCCATATTTGCCGGCCTCGTTCTTCTATTATTTGTGATGATAAAAAGAAGGTAATGATTTTATACCCTTAAAATTATTACATTGAAATGAAGAGGCTCGCGGCAATAACAGCGTTTTTTATCCTTCTTGCCCCTTCATTTGTAAATATAACATACTCTGAAGACAATGCGCTGCCCTCCCGATTTTCATGGCGTGATGTGAATGGTGTGGATTACACAACTCCAATAAAAAATCAGGCTCCTGCTCCCACATGTGAGGCTTATGCCCTTGTGGCAATTCTGGAAACAAAAATGCAGTATATGGCAGGGAGGAGATACAATCCTGATTTATCTGAAGCACATCTTTACTTTTATGCAGGAGGGACGATAAAAGCAGGATATGTTAACATAGTAGATGCAGCGAATTATCTTGTGGAACATGGCGTTCCAGATGAAGGTTGCTTTCCTGATCCCCATCGCCCCTACGATTTTCCTTTTGAAAGCCTGCCTGGATGGGAGGAAAGAGCAGTGAAAATAAAGGAATGGGGATGGGTGAAGCATGATGAGGAGAGTATTAAAAAAGCTCTGATAGAACATGGCCCCTTGGCAGTGTGTATGATTTTTTATCGTGATTTCTACTATTATCATGGAGGCGTGTATCATCATAAATGGGGAGGTATAGCAGGCGGGCATGTAATGGCGATAGTTGGTTATGATGACTCTGAACACTGCTGGATAATAAAAAATAGCTGGGGAAAGGAATGGGGAGAGGATGGATGGCTTCGCATGGACTATGATGCACTATGGATAGGAGAATGGTATGGAAATGGAACTGGAGTGATGTATCTGGAGGGTGTGTACGGCAATTTAATGCCTGACGTACCAAGAGTTTATATTGAAGAGCCAAAGATATTTCATACCTATATTTTTGGAAGAGAATTTTCAACAATTTTCAGAAAAATTCCGGGCATGCAGGAGGCAGCACCACGCATAATAGGAGGATATACGCTGAAGGTTAATGCCACGAATACCCAGAAAGTGGAGTTTTATGTTGATGGCTCTCTTGCATATACAGACAACGCCCCTCCATACGAGTGGCGCATCAACTGCACACATGGATTGCATACAATAGATGTATATGCATACAGCTCCAATGGAAATATCTCAAAAGATGAGATGGATATTTTTGTGATATGACAAAAAATAGCGGGGCGTGGATTTGAACCACGGATCTTCGGGTTTCTCTAGCCCTTGATGCATTTTCCAGGGGCTTTATGAGCCCGACGGGTTTTCCTGACTACCCCACCCCGCTATGCAATCATTATAGGAGCATCATGTTATAAAGTTTACTGTTGTTTTATAATCACATCGATTCATCTTTCAAAAAGCATAACAAAGTTTAAATTTGAAAATTCATAGATATATGGAGGCAATAAAGATGAAGGCAATAGCAATATTACTGGCTCTGGGCCTTGTTATGGGAAGTGTTGCAATAGGAGGAATTGAGAAGAGAGAAACAGGAATAAATGCAGATACATTCACCACCGGCAGTATCTCATTCTCTCCGCCAGAAATAAAGGATAACGGAATGTACTCTGCCATAGTGATGGATGGCGCAACATATACACACACTGCAGGCGCCCCCATGCTGCCATACTACACACAAGTATATTATTTCCCTCTGGGAACAAAGGTAAAGATAGAATGCACACCGCAGCATATAAGCACAATAAAGCTTGAAAAGAAAATCCAGCCGGCGCCGCAGCCTGTGGTGATGGGAGGAAATGAAAAGGAGATTGTTGAAGAGGATGAGAGCATATATGGCAGCAATGAAGCATATCCAAGCACATGGTACACATACACACTGGGGGGAGGCCTACATGAAGGAAAGCATGTGACGATTCTCGCAATTCACACATTTCCATGCAGATACAACCCTGTGGAGAATAGCGTTATGATGGCGGATTCATTCAGCATAAAGATTGATTACAAGCTGCCTGAAAAAACCATTTCGTCTCTTGGAGATAAAGATTTACTCATAATTACCCCATCATCATTCAAGGATGCATTGCAGCCATTGATAGATGATAAAGAAAAGCATGGAATAAGAACAATGCTCATGACTGTAGAGGATATATACTCCAGCTACAATGGGAAGGATGGCGCTGAGAAGGTGAAATACGCCATAAAGGATGCCATAGAACAGCATGGAATAAAGTATGTATTGCTTGTGGGAGGAAAGAAATCCTACATAACAGGAAACTGGGGATATGATGGGCCCACAAAGGTTGATGACAGTCTCTGGTGGGTTCCTGTGAGGTATGCCGCTCTTGATGACATGACGGAGCACGGGTACATAAGCGACCTTTATTTTGCAGATATATACGATGCCAACGGTAACTTCTCAAACTGGGATAGCAATGGAAATGGTGTCTATGCGGAATGGAGATTTCAGGGCAAAGATATAGTTGATTTTTATCCCGATGTCTTTGTTGGCAGACTTGCATGCAGAAGCGTTAAGGAAGTTGAAAATGTGGTAAACAAGATAATTGAGTATGAAAACACTGCATATGGCTCACAGTGGTTCCATAAAATGCTGCTTATAGGAGGAGATACATTTGATGATAGAGATGAGCTATGCGAGGGAGAGATTTCAACAGAATGGTTCTATGAGAAGCATATGAGCAATGATTTTGAGAAAACAAGCCTGTTTGTATCAGATGGAACACTCCCATTCCAGGGAAGAGAGGATAAAATTGGTGGCAAATTTGCATGGATAAATGTGATAAAGACAATGAATACTGGTTTTGGATTTGTTGTAATGGATGGCCATGGAAGTCCCACTGCCTGGGCAACTCACTTTAAAGGACATGCTTCCCATAATGATCTCTGGGTAAATGGATTGATGACGTATAACATGGATTTGATGAAGAACAAGGGCATGTATCCTGTTGTGGTAATAGGAGGATGTCACAATAGCGAGTTCAACATAAGTCTTCTTGATTTCCAGAAGAATGCATGGACCTATCAGCCTACCTATGAATGCTTTGGATGGCATTTCGTTAAAATGCCAGGAAAGGGTGCAATAGCAACATTTGGAAACACAGGACTTGGATATGGAGCAACGGGAGGAGATAACAACAAGAATGGAATACCTGATTGCGTTGAGTTCAATGGCGGATATATTGAAGATTTGCTCTTCTCTGTTTACGGAGATGAAGGAAAACATATTCTTGGAGATGTATGGGGCGTCTCTATTCAGCAGTACATAAACAAATATCCCCCACTGGAAGACAAAATAGACTGCAAAACCATAGAGGAATGGGTCCTGCTTGGAGATCCAACACTGATGATAGGTGGCTATAGCAGCTAACCCTCTCCCCTTTCTTTTATTATTATGACAAAGGCCATAGCTTTCACAGGCATGCCCGGAGCAGGCAAAAGCGAGGCTGTTAGAGTTGCTGAAGAACTTGACATAAAGATAATAAGAATGGGAGACGAGGTACGAGAGGAGGCAGCAAGAAGAGGCATGGAGCCAACAGATGAAAACCTTGGAGGAATCGCAGATTCCATGAGAAAATTGCATGGAAAGGATATATGGGCAAAAAAATGTCTGGATAAGATTGGGAAGGAGAAGATTGTTGTTATAGACGGTATAAGGAATATTGAAGAGGTGGAGAGATTTAAAAAGGAAATAGATGAGTTTATTCTTATAGCAATACATACATCTCCTTCCACAAGATATGAAAGAATAAGGAATAGAGGAAGAAGTGATGATGCAGAGGATATTGAAAAAATGAAAGAGAGGGAGAGGAGAGAATTATCATGGGGACTTGGGGAAGTTATTGCAATGGCAGATATTGTAGTAATAAACGAAGGCAAATTGCAGGAATTTAGAAAAAGAATAAAAGAGCTATTGCTGTCTGTTTAGTTTTTTAAACCTATAAACAGAAATGCGTTCAAAAAAGAAGGATTTTTCATTTATTTTCTCTATTTCATAAGCATTTCCATATTTTTTAAGAATGTATTCTACTTCTCCCAAGCTGCTCATAATCATGTATACAGCGGCATTATCCTTCATATAATCTGTGGCTTGAGAAAGAAACCTATCAATTACCTCTATTCCACCTTTTCCACCATCCCATGCTATATCCTCATTTTGTGTAGGCAAATAAGGAGGATTGAATGTTATTATATCATACCTGCCTTCCACATTTTCAAATAAATCACTCTTTACCGCATTCAATTTCACATTATTTATTCTGGCATTATGGATGGTATTTTTAATTGCCATCTCATTTATATCCACAGCAGTAACATCACACCCCATCAGTGCAAGATGTATTGCAATTATTCCTGTGCCGGTACCCATATCCAGTGCCTTTCCCCTAACATTCTTTAATGTCTCTACCATCATATAGCTATCCTCTGCTGGCTCATATACTCCATCGAAAACCTCTATTCTAATTCTTTCCATTCTCTCTCCAGAAACCTGCTAATAAATTTACCATCAGCCTTCAAGAACTCATGAGATTTTATTTCTTCAATACCTATCCACTTAATATCATCATGCTCCCTAGCATTATATTCGTTCTTTTTTAAGTAGGCAAGAAAGAAATGTATTTCAAACTCTCCGTCTCTTTCCATACCGATTTCCCTTTCCACTTCTATATCTGCCCCGAGCTCCTCTTTTATTTCTCTTTTCAAACATACCTCCATGCTCTCTCCGTTTTCAACCTTCCCACCAGGAAATTCCCATTTATTCCCCCTTCTAGCTATCAAAATTTTACCATCCTTCACAATTACTGCAGCAGTAACAAGCACAATAAAAAATACATAAGCTTTTATATTGTTTCCCAATCTTTTACCATGGAGAGGGACTGGAAGAGATGGTTATTTTATGTGGATATTCTTGCCCTTGTTGTATTCGCAATAGCGGTGACATATCTCGCAAAAGATGCTTTCTGGGCGGGTTATTATCGCGGACTGCCCGACATAGATAAATACGGAGAATTTCTGTGGCACATGTCGAGAGATGTGGCATTCATAGTAGGAAGTACACTCTGGATAATATACAGGCTCTTCAGATGCCAATTTCTGCTTAGCAGAAAGCCATAAATTTATTAACACCATCTTCTTAAAAAATTGGCCAAAGGTGCAGACTAGGCCGGGGGGTTAGGCGTCCCCTATAACCAGAAATCGTCTTTAGCTGGGGCCGAAGCTGCCAGGGCGATTCATGCATTATGCCCTGATCCGGTCCTGGATGATGATGTCTCGTCCTCTGGGACCGTGGGTGGCAGAATTCTCGGCCTGAGGGCTGGGAATCTGCCTTTGTTCCGGTCAAGGAGTTAGGCCCGGAAGGGAGCGGCTCAGCCGGATACCGTCGGTGCTCAGAGGGTAACGGGGCGGAAGAAAGGATCGGGAGAAATCAGGGCATGGTGCATGCCTCCACCTGGCGGCGTGTCTGTGCCGGCTAAAATGAATGCTGCTGATATAATTTCATTCTTTCAGAAAAGGGGGGTTCTGATACACCCCGATGCTGTTGAATATATACTTGAATATGGGAATGGCATTGAAACATGCAGAGAAATTGCTGATAGAATGGAAAACCTGCCGCTCACAATAACCATAGAGACTGTGATGGAGGTTATTGAAAGGCGGAAGGAGAAGAAGAGAGTTAGAGAAGTAGAAGTAAGGGAGAAAGAGAAGGGCATAAAGATACTGAAAGATGTTACTGGAAAATTGTCCGCAGAGGAAGGAACGATGGGTTTTGTAAATCTTTTTAGAGATAGATATGAAAGGCTTTATGAACTGGTTAGAAAGAGATACGAAATGAAAAATGCAGTTCCAATAAAGAGTATAGGAAGGAGGGAAGAGATAAAAACAATAGGTATTGTAAGAGATGCAAGAAGAGTGAAAAATGGCATGATAGTTGAGCTGGAGGATGAAGAAGATTCAATAAAAGTATATGTGCCAAAAGATGTTGATGACATGATAATAAATGATGAGGTTATTGGAGTTGAGGGAAGAAGACACGGAGATTTAATAATAATTAACAATGTTGTAAGACCTGAAATACCAGTAACAAAGAAGAAGATATGCTCTGATGAGGAAGGA
This sequence comes from Thermoplasmata archaeon, assembly GCA_021162815.1. Lineage (GTDB taxonomy): Archaea > Thermoplasmatota > E2 > UBA202 > JdFR-43 > JAGGXW01. Next base: position 6,953 of record JAGGXW010000035.1, read on the forward strand.
TTTATAGTATTCACATCTGACATTCACATTGGAAGTAAATCATTCTTGGAAAAGAAGTGGGAAAAGTTTATTGAATGGATAAATGGGAGGGCAGGAAATGAAAGGCAGAGGGCAGTTGCAAAAAAAATAAAGTACATAATAATTCCCGGCGATGTAGTAGAGGGCATAGGAGTATATCCAAAACAGGAGGAGGATCTTATTATGGAAGACATGTATCAGCAGTATGAGGAACTTGCCAGAAAAATAAGCATGATTCCGGAGGAAATAACCGTCATTCTCCAACCAGGAAACCATGATGCGGTCCGCCCGCCGCTGCCCCAGCCTGCATTTGAGGAGGAAATAAAATCATTGTTTAACCGTTCAAATATTCATTTCATAGGGAATCCCTGTTATATTAAAGTGGATGGAATTACTATACTATCCTATCATGGACAATCAATACAGGATTTTGCTACAGCTCTGCCTGGAATGAGTCAAAATGAACCGGCAAAAATAATGAGAGAGATGCTAAAGAGAAGGCATATGGCGCCAATGTATGGCAGCATAACATCTCTTGCACCTGAAAAGGAGGATTATCTTGTGATAGATATAATACCAGATATATTTGTTACAGGACATATTCACACAACACAGGTTGACAGTTACCGAAATATTCTTCTTATAAATGCCTCAGCATGGCAAGAGCAAACGGAATATCAAAAAATGATGAATTTCATGCCTGATCCGGCGAAGGCCGTTATTGTGAATATGAAAAATTTAATGACCAGCATAATGGCATTCTAACACCCACACCCCCTTATTTCCACTGGAAAGTTTATATGCAGGATGACAATAAAAAGATGTGATTACGATACTGGATGGATTTGTTGACGAACCATCATGTTTTGGGGTAAAACCATATATTTCTCCATATGTAAGATATCTTGCAGGCGCAATTAAGGATGCAGGATATAATTATGAATATTTTACCATAGAGGAATGGCGAAAAGGAAGAAAAATTAGAGGTGAGATTCTTATTATATTTGCAGGTGCTATAATACCTGGAAGATATATACGAGGTGCACCTATATCTTTGAATGAAATTAGACATATAATATCCAATTTTGATGGTATTAAAATCTTAGGAGGTTCTGCCGCCCGTTTTGGTATAAGCCAAGGCGGAGGGAAAGAGCCTGTTAAGATAGATAAGTTTTTTGATTACTCTGTGAAAAATGATGTTGATGCATTTATATATGATTATTTAAACGGAAACGAGAATGATAGAAGAAGACAGCAAAAAGAATGGCGGCGGTGGGCAATTTATGGAGCAGAAATAGTAAAACAGCATCCAGACTATCCTCAACCCCTAATAGCGGAGATTGAGACATATCGTGGATGTGTTAGATGGTTTACAGGGGGTTGCAGTTTCTGCAGCGAGCCTCTATTCGGCAGACCTATCACGAGAGGTGAGGGTGATATAATAAAAGAGGTTGAAGCATTAAAAAGAGAAGGGGTTAAAAATATTAGAATAGGGTGTCAGAGTTGTTTTTTTTCATATAGAGCAAAAGGAATAGGAAAAAGTGAGGTACCAGAGCCAAATGTTGATGCAATAAAGAGGATTATGGAAAAAATACATTCATTTGGATTTGATGTAATACATATTGATAATGCAAATCCTGCAGTAATTGCAGAATGGGAGGAAGATGCAAGAAAAATAGCAGAAATTGTTGTGAAATATGGAACCCCTAGCAATGTAGCTGCATTCGGGATGGAATCTGCAGATAATAGGGTAATTGAAAAAAACAACTTAAATGCATATCCTTGGGAAGTAATGAAAGCCATTGAAATTATAAATGAGGTAGGTAAAAAAAGAGGTGATAACGGCATGCCTTATTTTTTGCCGGGTTTAAATTTCCTATATGGATTGGCAGGAGAAAGTAAAGAAACCTATATAAAAAACTTTAAATTTTTGGAAGAAGTATTAAGCAAAAAGTTAATGTTAAGAAGGATAAATATAAGACAGGTTGTTAATACAAGAAAGCCAATCAAGAATAAGATAGATAAATCATCTTTTAATAGATTCAAAAAATTAGTAAGTGAAAAAATTAATAAGAAGATGCTTGAAATGGTGGTACCAGAAGGTACGGTTTTGAGAAATGTATATTTAGAGTTGAATAAAGGAAATGCCACATTTGGAAGACAGATAGGAAGTTATCCTATTCTCATTTACCTTCCTTATAAGGCAAAGATAAATAGATTTGTTAACGTAGTTATATATGATCATGGCTCGAGGAGTGTATCAGGAATCGAGTATCCATTAAATGTTAATGAGATATCATTTTCTCAGTTAAAGAGCATACCTGGAATAGGTGAGAAAACAGCTGCTAAAATAATAAGAAGAAGACCATTTAAAAATAGAGAAGAAATTAGAGACATATTAAATGAAAAGATTTTACAGTGGATTAAAATATAATATTAGAGAAGATCCCTTAAATGATATATTTTAATATTCTCACTAGCAGCAGCATAGTTTAATAGCTCTAAAATTCCATTAACATGTCCTTCTCCTATAATTACCAAAATCTTATCATATTTTTCTAATAACTTAAATATATTTCTGGCCATGTAATCATTTCTTTCATCTATTAATATCTTTTTCATTTTAGGAAATTGTTTTTCTAATTCTTCAATAAAATTTTGTGCATTCATGCTAGATAATTCCTTCTCTATTTTTCTCTTAGGAATTAATAAAGATGTTAAAAGAGATAGAAAAAGAATAATTTTTTCTTTAAAGTCCATCTCTTGCCATATCTTGTTTATAACATAAATAGAATCCATGTCAATGCATGCAATGGGTATCATTAATTCCTCTGCTTTTTTATAAGCGGCAATCATCTCATTTCCAGCATCATTTCCAAATTTTTTTGCCATTATATTTTGAATTATTGATAAAAACCGATATATTTTATCTCCTCCCCTCATCCTCTCTTTGTTGATAAGAGCATTTAATCTTTTTATATCTAACTCCAGTGCTATTATATCTGGTTTTTCGGCATCTATTATTTCTCTAATTTTTTTACCAATATCCAGTACATGGCCAACTCCAACTATAACAATTCTTTTATCCATGTAATCAACTCTTTCATAGGTTCTTGATTAGATGATAAAAATATATATTTAGATGTTGTAATATTTTCAATTTCTTTTGCTATGAATTCTCTCTCTTCCTTACATATATCTATTTTGGTAATTAATATAATATTCGAAAATTGAAAAATATAAGGATATTTCCTGATAATTTTACTTCCATCACATGCAGATAAAACAGCTATCTTTACTCCATTAGATAGAAATTTGCATATATATCCTCCAGTATGCTCAACAAAGATTATATCATAATTTGATAGTTTTTCGATTAAAAAATTAAAAACATTATAATCTAAACACCCATCACCTGTATTATAATCTATAACCTTAACACCCAATTCATCAAACTCTCCTTTCACATTTAATGGTTTTATATTAATGACTGCTATTTCATAATTGAATGAGAGGTTATCAACAATTTTTTTAATGACTTCTGTCTTTCCAGAGCCTGCACCTCCTGCTACTTCTATAATCATTTTTTCAACCTCAATGCATCTATCAGGCCATGGGCATAATTTATACATCCAAACGCGGTGAAAAAATCATTTTTTGCCAAGTAATATTTAGCATCTTCATAATATCTTGTCGCCATATCTTTTATCATTTCATCATCTATTTCTTCAATATATTTTTCAAATAATTCCAAATCTTTTTTTATTCTTTCCTCAATTCTCATATATTATCACCTTTCCACCTCTTTTAATACATTTTCCTTCTACCATCTCTTTTATGCGAGAACTACATTTCACTCTAATTTTAACATTGCTATTATAATTGATGTATTCTACTCTAGTATTTCTATAAATCCAAGATATAAGATCC
>JAGGXW010000011.1 GCA_021162815.1 Thermoplasmata archaeon
GATGATGCTTCCCGCTGCAATATTCATGGTTTTTGTGGCAGTAGTATTTTATGGCCTGGAATTGATATGAGCATGGCATGAATGTGGAAAAGCCAAAATCGTCTTTTCATTTTTAACCTCATACATAATAGAAAGTTTTAAATTTAGCATCCAATTTATGAATGTTGGAGATGAAAAAGCTCATGCTCATTGTCATTGTTTCGATTTTTATCCTCCAGCCAATAAATATTTCTGATTCTGGAAGTTTTTCGGCTTATTGCTATCAAAAACACGTTGGTGGAAACATTCTTTATGTCGGCGGCTCTGGCCCCAATAACTACACAGGCATTCAATCTGCCATAGATGATGCAGAGGATGGAGACACAATCTTTGTTTTTAATGGAACATACCATGAAAATGTTGTGGTGAATAAGAGCCTATCACTTATTGGAGAAAATATGAGGACAACGATAATTGACGGGAATGGAAAAAGAGCTATTATAATAAATTCCAACAACAGTTTGTTAAAGAATTTTACAATAGCCAACTGCAGCGGGATAAGGATAAATGGTAATTTCAATACAATAAGCAATAACATAATAACTGCAGGAGAAAAACATAGAGGAGATGGAGTATATCTAAACGATGGAACACATGATAATATTATATGTAATAATATCATATCAGGCTATTCATCGGGAGATTGTGATGGAGTATTGCTGAGATATGATGGTTACAACTGCTATATTTTAAACAATTCAATATACGATTGTAGATATGCAATACTAGTAAACTGCATTGGATATACAATAACAGGAAACAAAATTAATGACAGCGATTATGGAGTATACATCGCGTCTTTTGGAGAGAAACAGTGCTTTGTCAATAACAATCATATTTTCAATGTCGAATACGGTATATGCATCGAGTCTTTCACCCCTGCTTGCTATATAGAGAATAACACCATTGAAAATGTAAATACCGGAATAAGAATTATAGACGGAACAAAAAATGCAACAGTAAAAAATAATATTCTATATAAAGGATACTATGGCATAAGAGTGTATCACAAAAATATTGTAAATAGAAATGAAATAAATGATTTCATATATGGTATAGAGGCAATTGGAGATAATAATGTAATAACAGAGAATAATTTCGTGAATAACACAAGAAATGCTGTTTTTATGTACACTCCAAATAAATGGGATAATAACTACTGGTATAACTGGAAAGGAAAACTCCCAAAACCAATTTTTGGTATGACTGGAGAATTAGCGCTGATACCCTGGGTAGAATTTGATTATCATCCTGCTAACAAGCCATGGAAAATTGGAGGTGAAAGATGAAAAAGAAAATCTTTTCCATGCTGGTATTATTTCTTCTTTTCGGTTCAACCATAAATGCGGAAGGAATATTTAATCATAAAACAGAGTATAGGAGAATTTCCATAGAAATTTATAATGGAAGCCATGAAAAGTACAGCGTAAATATCTCAGAAAAGGATATGGAAAAACTAAGAGAAGATTTTTTAGAGATGGCAAAAAAGATATCAAATATGGAAAAAAGTTCAGCTGCCAGATACCTTAAAAATGAAATTTTACGGATTTCGGAAAAGTATCATATTCCATCCCTCAAAGCAAGATTTCCATCATCTTTAATGCCATATCTGGTGGTAGGAGATACAACTACCACCCTTTCTACAGGATTTGTATGGACAACAAGTTGCGCAGTAATGTATGGAATAGACATTACAATGGCAATGATATATAAATTTCTGCACTCACATGGAGTATACTACTTTTCTCATCTTCTTTATCTTTTTATACTTTTATACTCTGGCATCTCTCTAATGTATTATATGGGAATGGCTATTCCCTCATATTTTAATCCTCTTCCATTATTAGGAACAATCTTCATAGGTGCAACTATCTATCCATTTTTTAGTCCACCTTATGATGTACCCGGAGAAGGATGGATTTATACTATAAGCTTAAATGGTGTAAAGAAATATGAAGGAAAAATGTATGGAAACGAATATTTCATCGATGCTCCACTCATTTTCATTTTTGGAGACTTCTATCCCGCAATCTTAGGATTCAGCGGAATAAGCATATCAATTTCAAGAGAGGATGGTGAACTTGAACATTTATGTGCTGGATTTGCTCTTAATGTGAATATCACCGATAAAGCACCGGTATGAGTTTAATAAAAAACCTAATTTAACCAGCCCTCACATAAAAATTTATATTGCATTCTCATTTTACCAATTTGATAGCCCCGTAGTGTAGTGGTCAATCATGCGAGGCTCTGGACCTCGCGACCCAGGTTCGAATCGCAACTTGCAGGCAAGTTGCATCTTCAGGCAAGTTGCCCGAAAATCCTGGCGGGGCTATTTCTTCCATTAGATTTTTATGGCTATACAATTTGGGTGATGATTGCAGCTTTATAACCATCACAGACAATCCAATAAATAAAAAAGATGGGAGGGGGATGCAAACCTGTGTGCCCTCATCAGGGCGCTTTATCAACACAGGTTTTCTTGATAATAAATGCTCCTGCAGGTATATAAACCACCACGGGGGGTAAATGGATATATAAATTTTACGATAACCCCTTCATTTTCCACTTTCTTCCGTAATACAACGGCTTATCCAGTCCATCCTCTATTTCCATGAGCCTGTTGTATTTTGCCACTCTTTCTCCTCTGGCTGGGGCGCCTGCCTTTATCTGGCCTGCTTCTGTTGCTACAGATAAATCAGAAATGAAATCATCACATGTTTCCCCTGAGCGGTGAGATATCATCATGGAAAGTCCAGCATTCCTGCATATCTCAATGGTTGTCATGGTCTCTGTGATTGTGCCTATCTGATTTGGCTTTATGAGAACTGCATTGCTTGCCTTCATTTTTATTCCCTTTTTTACTCTCCCTGGATTGGTAACATATATGTCGTCCCCAACAATTTGCAGTTTGCTTCCAAATTTTGCTGTGAACTCTGCAAATGCATTCCAGTCCTCCTCATCGAATGGATCCTCAATGGAAATAATTGGAAATGTCCTTACCATTTCCTCGTAGTAATCAATAAGCTCGCCAGCTTCCTTTCTTCCATCAATGTTGTAAAACTTGCCATCATAAAAATTGGATGCGGCAGAGTCTATTGCAAGTTTGACCTCATTTTCATATCCGTTCTCCTCTATAGCCTTCATGATCAATTCAAGGGCTGAAAAACTGCTATCCAGAGGAGGAGCGAAGCCACCTTCGTCACCAACATTTATTGCTTCCTTTCCATATTTATTTTTAAGTATCTCCTTCAGTGTGTGATAAACCTCGCTACCCATTCTCACTGCTTCCCTAAAACTACCTGCTCCCACAGGTGCCAGCATATGTTCCTGTATTTTAAGTTCATTTCCCGCATGCAATCCTCCATTTATGACATTCATAAAGGGAATGGGAAGCGTCGCAGCACCCTCATTCATATACTCATAGAGCTCCATTTTTTTATGCATCGCAGCACATCTCGCCACCGCCATTGATACAGCAATCATGGCATTTGCTCCAATAAGGGATTTATTTTTTGTTCCATCTATTTCTATCATCTTTCTATCCACTTCCTCCTGCTCCAGAGCTGACATTCCTTTTATAGCTGGAGCGACTATTTTTCTTATATTTTTTACAGCCTTCTCAACTGATTTTCCGTGAAATCCATCTCCTCCCCTCACCTCAACAGCCTCATTTTTTCCTTTGGATGCTCCCGATGGAGCCATTCCATACCCAACACAATCTCCAGAAACAACACATGCCTTGACAGTTGGATTTCCCCTTGAATCAAGAATATACCATGCCTTAACTTCATCTATGACAGCGTGCATACATAGTTAAATGAATTCATTATAAAAATTTAGAGGGAAAGAAGTATTCCAGCAGCAAGGGCAAGAACAATTCCAATGGCATTTGAAAGGGAAAGCCTTTCCTTCAGAAAAATGGATGCAAGTATTACTGTGATAAGAGGATACAGGGCCGTAAATGAAACTATTAAACCTGCCTTATGCTTTTCCAGCCCGAAATACCATATGATTGTTCCGAGAAATCCAAATATGGTGGCAAGAATTATGAAAATTGCCCCTCTATCCAATTTCAATCCTTCGGATGGAATTAGAATGGCTATTACTACAATGCTTATAACAAGAGTCATGATATTATTCCATATCAGGGCAGATTTTATGCCAATTTCATTTACTCCCAGCTTAAACATAAATGCCCAGATGCCCCAGAGTACTATAACAAGAATGCTCAACAGAACTATGCTCTTCATTCTTTTATTGTTTCCTTTTCCATTAGTTTTCTTCTTTCCTTTGCTGTCCTGCCTGTGGCCTCATATAGAAAATCGTTCCATTTTTTGATTATGGAATAGTCATCAGATGGCTTTTCTGGAGGTATGATATCCACGATGAGATTATTCTTAACCTTTTTTATGGATATCTTGCCAACTCCCTCATAATAAAATTCCACTCCAGCCTCCACATCGCCATCTACATCAAAATATTTTTTCAGGAGCATATTTATATCCGGATGATGCCCCCGTTTTATGGAATATTGTCTCATGTCCATCTAAATAAAAAATGTTATTAAAAATTTTTTAATTGCATTGTATGAAGATTGTTATATCTCTCGGAGGCTCCGTCATTTCAGAAATGAATGGCAACTACATCAAAAAATTTGCAGAGTTTGTGAGCTCATCGGAACATTCCTTCTACATTGTTGTGGGAGGGGGAAAAATAGCCAGAGAATACATCTCATTTGCCCGCTCTCTCGGAGCAGATGAGGAGTACCTGGATAGAATAGGGATAATGGCAACCAGGCTAAATGCAATGCTCCTGAACACATTTTTCATGAAGAAAATACCCGAAACAATTGAGGAGGCAAAGAGCATGTCTCCTCCAGTAATAATGGGCGGCACGGAGCCGGGGCATTCAACGGATGCAGTGGCTGCCATGCTTGCGAGGGAGGTGAAAGCGGATAAACTGATAATAGCAACAAATGTTGATGGAATATATGATAGAGATCCTGCTGTTTATAAGGATGCAAAAAAGTTTGACAGGATAAGCATAAATGAGCTTAGGAAGATGGTTGGAGATAAATGGAATATGGCTGGAAAGAATGTTGTGGTGGATGCAATAGCCTGCAGGATAATTGATGGTGCAAAAATAAAAACATTTGTTGTTTATGGGAAGGAGATAGATGAAATAAAAAATGCTATATATGGTAGAGAGTTTAAAGGAACGGAGATAGTGGTTTAAATGGCAGTTCCAATACCCCAGCACAGTCATTGCATAATATGCGGTAAGGCAATACCCTATGGAGAGAAATTCTGCTCGGAAAAATGCAAGAAGGAATATGAAAACATGGTGAAAAAAAGAAAGATATATATCTATCTCATGTACCTTGCATTAGCAATTCTTGTTATAATGATGTTCATGAACTATTTTCCACATTAATTCTGTATATGTCTTCTTTCCTCACATCATACTCCACATCCATGAACTTCTTTATCAACCACATCTCGGTTTTTGCATGATTGCTTATTTCTCTGCATCTGAAACTTCCTCCCGTAATTGATATGTATGGGAGGAGCTGATCAACTGCCCTCTCATCCAGATCAGCTTTACTTTTTATCTCCTTTAGCAACTTCTGGGCAGCATTTTTACCCACATCCTCTGCCCTCTTTCCCCTCTCTCCAAGTTCATCTGCGCCCAGCAATTTTGGCTCACTCCACAACACTATTCCTGTGCCAGCTGAAATTGAATCCGTCTCCTCAATTGCTATCTCAGCATTCAATTTTTCATTATGAAAAATGCTTTCAGCAGCATGCTTTATCCTTTCAGCAATATCATAGGGCAATTTTGATATGTTAACTATGCCTTTTATCCTCTCAATTTCCTCTTCAAATACAATTGGCTTAAGAGAGCATGGCTCAATTATCACTTCCGCCTCTCCCCCTCCGGCAGGATAATACCCTCGCTCATTCAGATAGGCATCTATCTCGCACCCCATTCTGGAGAGATGAGTAAGAAAAACATTGTAAAAATAATCCCACGGAGGCGCCCATTTGACATCTGTTCCCCCTCTAATTTTTAGATAAACAGTATCATCAGCATGAATTGCAGCTGGAATGCATGCTTGAAGAACGAGCGTTATACTTCCAGCTGTGCCCACATCGAGTTTAAACACTCCTCCTTTTATTTTGCCTGGATGAAATTCAACTGTTTCAGAATGTTCTTTCAATCCTTTAACTTCAGCATTGCTCAATTTTGCAACAGCCTCTATGGCCGTTATATGCTGCCTCTTCAGCCCCGGCTTTGGCCTTCCATGTCTTATGTTGTAAATCTTAACAGCCTTACCTGTCATTGCTGAAAGCGCAACTGCCATCCTAACTATTTGCCCTCCGCCCTCCCCATAGCCACCATCTATGGAAATCATCTTTCAAGAAATTCAAGAAGCATATTTAAAGCTGCTTTTGCAAAATTTTCCTTGTTTTCCAGTCTATCGCCATTGAATATGAATTTCCTCACCTCTATTCCATAAGGAGTGGCAAGAGCTATATAAACAAGTCCAACGGGCTTTTCTTCACTTCCTCCTCCCGGGCCAGCTATGCCTGTTGTGGCTATTGCAATATGGGCATCGAGTTTTCTCTTTGCTCCATCTGCCATTTCATATGCAGTCTGTTCAGATACGGCACCATATTTTTCAAGGGTGCTTCTTCTTACTCCAAGTATGCATTCCTTCACATCATTGCTGTATGCAATTACTCCCCCTCTGTAATATTCTGAACTTCCAGCAATATTCGTGAGCATATGTCCTATAAGCCCTCCAGTACATGACTCTGCCGTTGCCACCGTAAAATGCTCCTTTTTAAGCAGCTCAGCAATCTTTTCAAGCATGTTAATATATGTCATGCGAGTAAAAAAGATTTGTCATGCAACATTTTGATGATTGTCCCATAATGTTCGATGATTGTATCATATTATTTATATATGAAAGGGAGAATCTTTGCTTGGGAAGGGGTAAAAATGCCTCCTCCTTCTTTTATTCTCACCTCCCCTTCCCTGCCTCCACTTCTCAATGCTTTTAAAGAGTGGTGCATATAACAATGTGTTCAAAAAAAGATTGCTTGAAATTGCAAGCGATGCTGAAGATATATTCACCGTAACTCCGAAAAAGTCAATCAGGATAAATACACTCAAAGCTGAAAAGGAAGAGATAGTGAAAAAACTTTCAGATTACATAATTGAGGAAATGCCCTGGTATGAACATGGATTATGGGTGAGGGATGAGATATCCAAAACCATTGAACATCATCTGGGCTACTTTTACATTCAGGAAGCAGCAAGTATGCTTTCTGCCATTGTTCTTTCCCCATCCAAACATGAATTTATTGTTGATATGTGTGCCGCCCCCGGAAGCAAGACAACCCAGATGGCAATGATGATGGATGGAGAAGGCGTGATAATAGCCAATGATGTGAATTCAAAGAGGATAAAGGCTCTCGCCCACAATGTTCAGAGGGGAGGGGCAAAGAATGTGATTATAACAAATTATGATGCGAGGTACATGCCTGCAATGGAGGCTGATAAAATACTGCTTGATGCTCCGTGCACAGCAAGCGGTAAAATAATGTATGAAAATGTTCAGAAAAAATGGAATTATAACAGAATAAGAATCATGAGCAGAAAGCAGAAGCAGTTAATGAAGACAGCATATCGCCTTCTCAGAAAGGAAGGGGAGATGGTTTATTCAACGTGCTCTCTCGAGCCAGAGGAAAATGAGGAGGTAATAGACTTTGCAATAAGGGAGCTTGGAATGGAAACACTGCCTTTTAAGATAGAGGGCATTAAAATGAGGGAAGCCATCACTTCATGGAGGGAAAAGGAGTTTGATGATAGCATTAAAAATTGCAGGCGGGTGTGGCCGCAGGATAATGGAACGGAGGGATTCTTCATATGCAAATTAAAAAAATTTTGAATGAGGAGGAGATAGAAAAAATAAAAAGTATGATTCAGAAGAATTATGGAACAATTCCGGAAATTGAGAAAGCGTTTCTCACCTCAGATGATAGAATATGGTTGACGAGTAAAGACATAAATTTCAGTATTTTTGATATTTTAAAAAGATGTTACAGAATAGGCATATATTTTGGAAGGCTCAAGAGAAATGATAAAATAAAGCTGAGCATGGAAGGAGCAATAATTGTGGGAAAAAATGCAACCAGAAATGTTGCGTTGGTTGATGATGAAAATGCAATGAAATTTTTGAGGGGCGAGGACATAAATGAATATGAGGAAATGGAATGCGAAAAGCATAATTTCATAATTGTTAAGAGAGGCAATGACACCATAGGTGTTGGTATTTTGAGGGATGGGTACATCGAAAACCTCGTACCAAAGGCAAGAAGAATAAATTTTTGATGAATCAATATGAAAAAGTTATTTTATAACATTGGCATTTTCCATCAATGGATTATGAAGCACTTGGATTCAGAGCAGGTATAGAGATTCATCAGCAGATAGATAGCCATAAATTATTCTGTAGCTGTCCCAGCCAGCTTGATGAAAATTTCAGTTACACCTTCAGGCGCCACCTGCGCCCTGTGCAGAGTGAGCTTGGGGATGTGGACAGAGCTGCCATCGAGGAGGCAAAGAAGAAGAGGGTTTTCATCTATCATGTTCCATCTTCATCATCATGCCTTGTGGAGGCAGATGAGGAGCCGCCGCATGAAGCAAATGAGGAGGCCATAGATGTATGCCTCACGGTTGCATCCATGCTTCATTCCACACCTGTGGATGAGATACATTTTATGAGAAAAATTGTAATAGATGGCTCCAATACAACGGGCTTTCAGAGGACAGCATTGATAGCCATGGGAGGAGAAATAGATGGTGTGGGAATAGAAACAATTTGCCTGGAAGAAGATGCATCAAGAAAGATAAAGCAGGATGGAAATGCTGTTCACTATTCCATAGACAGGCTTGGCATCCCTCTCATAGAAATTTCAACCTCCCCCGACATAAAGAATCCAAGACAGGCAATGGAAATTGCATTTAAAATAGGAATGCTTTTAAGGGCTACAGGAAAGGTAAAGAGGGGTATAGGGACAATAAGGCAGGATTTAAATGTTTCAATAAAAGATGGGGCAAGAGTGGAAATAAAAGGAGTGCAGGAACTGAATGATATACCAGAGATTCTGGAAAATGAGGTAAAAAGACAGCTTGAAATGATTGAGGTATCAAATATTTTGAAAAAGAGGAAAGCAAGGAGGGAGAAAATAGAAATAAAGAATGTTGAATATGTATTTGAAAAAACCTCATCCCGCTTTCTCCAGAAGAATAAACCAATACTGGCTGTAAGGCTTCCAAAGATGAATGGCGTGATAGGAGGAGTTAGATATAAAGAGCACAGACTTGGAAAGGAACTCGCCACCCATGCAAAGATTTTCGGTGGAGGGATAATGCATTCTGATGAGCTCCCCAACTATGGTATTTCTGAACAGGAGGTTGAGAAGTTAAGGAATTTGCTAAAATGCAGTGATGAAGATGCTTTCATAATATCTGCTGGGAAAAATGCAATGCAGGCAATAGAAGCGGCTTATGAAAGAGCAATGCAGGCAATAGAGGGTTGCAGAGGAGAGGTGAGGAGAGCATTGAAGGATGGCTTCACCGAATACATGCGCCCTCTTCCAGGGGCGGCGAGGATGTATCCTGAAACGGATGTTCCCCCTATAAGGATAAAGAAGGAGAGGCTGAGGAGAATTGAGAAAAATTTACCAGAAATGCCTGAAGAGAAGATGGAGAGGTTGAGGAAGCAATATGGCATAAGCATGGAAGAGGCAAGGCAGCTCATATACACGGCAAGAGATGAAATATTTGAAAGAAAGGCATTGGAGTATGGGAATGCAAAAATTGTGGCAAGAATTCTGCTGAATGTGATGGGAGAACTGGAAAGAAAGGGATATGAATATGAAAAAATGCTCAGCAAAATGGATGATGTGATGAGAGGATACATCAACAACAAATTTGCAAAGGAGGCAATAGAGGATATTATGAGGTATCTGGTGGAGAATGAGGAAGCGGATATTGAGGGGGCATTGAAAAAGATGGGGCTCAGGAAGATGGATGAGGAGGAAATAAGAAAAATCATACATGAAATAGTGATGAGCAAAAAGGATTTTGTGATGGAAAGAAAGGAGAGGGCTTTATCCCCCTTAATGGGCATAGCCATGAAGGAATTGAGGGGCAAGGCCGATGGAGCAACAATAAGCAAAATTTTAAAGGAGGAAATAGAGAAAATAATCCTGCAATAACATTTATATTGGCTCCTGCATTTAGATTGGTGATTGAGATGGACGAGGAAATTGCAAGGGAAAGGATAAGAAATCTTTTAACGCCTGAAATAGCTGTATGCAAGCCATGCAGAGAGAAGTATAATGAGCTTGCATCATGCAGTGTATGTGGAAAAAATCTTCTTGATCCTGAATACAAGGGAATGGTTTATGAATGTCCCATATGTGGAAATCTGTTCTGTGAGGATTGCTGGAAAAAAATGGAGGCTGGTGAGATAAATCATTCCCATCAACCTCAGCAGATGGAGCAGAAAAGCACTCCTATTTTTAAGTAAAGTTTCAAAATGACAGAAGAATATAATGTTGATAAGATAAAGGTACTTGAAGGCCTGGAAGCAGTCAGAAAAAGGCCTGCAATGTATATTGGCTCCACAGATGAGAGAGGACTGCATCATCTTGTGGAGGAAGTTATAGACAATTCGGTTGACGAAGCCCTTGCCGGGCATTGCAACAGGATAGAGGTTGTTATATATGAAGATGGAAGCATAAGCATAAATGATAATGGAAGAGGCATTCCTGTGGATATCCATCCTGACTATGGAATTTCTGGTGTGGAAGTTGTCATGACAAAACTTCATGCAGGAGGAAAATTTGAGAAAGGTGCATACAAGGTTGCGGGAGGGCTGCATGGAGTCGGAGTATCTGTTGTGAACGCCCTTTCAGAATGGCTTGAGGTTGAGGTTAGAAGAGATGGCAAAGTATACAGGCAGAGATTTGAGAGAGGAAAACCTGTAACAAAGCTGGAAGTTGTTGGCACAACGGATAGCAGAGGAACAAGGGTTACATTCATGCCTGATAGAGAGATTTTTACCACAACAAAATTTGATTATCATACCATAAGGAGAAGGCTTCAGGAAATTGCCTTCCTGAATAAGGGGCTGGAGATAAGATTCACTGACAGAAGATATGGAAAGGAAGACATCTTCAAATATGAAGGAGGAATAGCCGAGTTTGTAAAATACATAAACAGGAATAAAAATGCACTTCATGATGTGATATATTTTGAGGGGGAAAGAGAAGGAGTTGGAGTGGAGATTGCGATTCAGTACACGGATTCTTATGCTGAAAACATATTCACATTTGTAAACAACATAAATACCAAGGAGGGAGGAAGTCATCTTTCCGGATTTAAATCTGCCCTGACAAGAGCACTGAATGAATATGGAAGAAAAAATGTTTTCAAAGGCAATGAAGTGCTGAGCGGAGAGGATGTTAGAGAGGGGCTCACAGCCATAGTATCCTGCCGCGTACCAAACCCCCAGTTTGAGGGACAGACAAAAACAAAACTTGCCAATTCAGAGGTGAGGAGGGCCGTTGAAACCGTTGTATATGAAAAGCTATCCTATTTCCTGGAGGAAAATCCGCAGGCAGCAAGAAAAATAATAGAGAAGGCGATTTCCGCCGCCCGCGCCAGAGAGGCGGCGAGGAAGGCGAGGGAGTTAACAAGGAAGAAGAGTTATCTTGAATCATCTTCCCTTCCAGGAAAGCTTGCGGACTGCACCTCCAATGAGCCTGAAAAATGCGAGATATTCATTGTGGAGGGAGATTCTGCAGGTGGCTCAGCTAAGCAGGGAAGGGATAGAAGATACCAGGCAATATTGCCCCTCAAGGGAAAAATACTGAATGTTGAAAAAGCTGGATTTGATAAACTGCTGGAAAATGATGAAATAAAGGCTATAATATCAGCCATAGGAACTGGAATAGGAGATGAATTCGATATAAGGAAGGCAAACTACCACAAAATCATAATAATGACAGACGCTGATGTGGACGGGGCTCATATAAGAACCCTGCTTCTCACATTCTTTTTCAGATACATGAGGCCACTGATAGATAATGGTTATATATACATAGCACAACCCCCGCTCTACAGAATAAAGAAAGGAAAGAAAGAATACTATGCATACAGCGATGAGGAGATGAGAGAGATTGTCGGAGATGATAAAGCCACAATTCAGCGTTATAAAGGTTTGGGAGAGATGAATCCCGAGCAGTTATGGGAGACCACCATGAATCCCGAAAAAAGGATTTTGAAGAAAGTAGAGATAGAGGATGCAATGGAAGCGGATGAACTTTTCACAATACTCATGGGAAAGAATGTTGAGGAAAGAAGGAAATTTATTGAAGAACATGCAAAGGAGGTAGTAAACCTTGATATCTGATAGAATTATACCGAGGCCAATTGAGGATGAGATGAAAACCTCATATCTCGACTATTCAATGAGCGTGATAGTGGGTAGAGCCCTTCCCGATGTGAGAGATGGCCTCAAACCGGTTCACAGAAGAATACTTCATGCCATGAATGAAATGGGGCTGCATCATAACAAGCCCCACAGAAAATCTGCAAGAGTTGTTGGAGAGGTCCTCGGTAAATATCATCCTCACGGCGATACTGCCGTGTATGATGCTCTAGTGAGAATGGCACAGCCATTCTCCATGAGATATTGCTTGGTAGACGGGCAGGGAAATTTTGGAAGTGTTGATGGCGATTCTCCAGCAGCCATGCGTTATACAGAAGTGAGGCTGAGCAGAATAAGCGAGGAGATGCTCAAGGACATAGACATGGAGACGGTTGAATGGCGTGATAACTTTGATGGAACTCTTAAGGAACCGGAGGTTCTTCCAGCATTGCTTCCAAATCTTCTGGTAAATGGCTCAACTGGCATTGCGGTTGGCATGTCAACCAACATTCCCCCTCACAATCTAAATGAAGTGGTGGATGCAATAATTGCGACAATAGAAAATCCAGACATAACAATAAATGAACTGATGAAGTATATAAAGGGGCCTGACTTTCCAACGGGAGGAATAATTTATGGAAGGGAAGGCATCTACAGAGCATATCATTCGGGAAGAGGACATATTAAGGTGAGGGCAAAAACTGATATAGAGGATGACAGAATAATAATAACAGAACTTCCTTATCAGGTGAATAAATCTGAATTAATAAAACATATAGTGGAACTGGTTAAGAAGGGCATTATAACTGGCATATCTGATTTGAGAGACGAATCCGACAGGAGAGGAATAAGAGTAGTGGTCAAAGTAAAGAAAGAACACATGCCGAGGGTTGTTTTAAATCAGCTTCTCAAGCATACGCAGCTTGAAGTAACATTCAATGTCATGAGTATAGCCCTTGTTGATGGGGCTCCCAGAACTTTAAATCTAAAGCAGCTCATTGAGGAGTATATAAAGCACAGAAGAAATGTGGTTATAAGAAGGAGTAAATACAAACTCAGAAAAGCGGAGGAAAGAAAGCACATTCTTGATGGATTTATAAAGGCTCTTGAGAATATTGATGATGTTGTTTCAATAATAAAAGGCTCAAAGGATGTAAAGAGTGCAATGAGCAATCTCATGGAAAAATTCGGATTTTCTGAAAGACAGGCTAAGGAGATACTCGCAATGAGATTGCAGACACTGACAGCAATGGAAGTAAATTCAATAAGGGAGGAGAGAGAGGAAAAGATAAGGGAGATTGATCATCTCAGAAGAATATTATCGGATATAAAGGAAATAGATAGAATAATAGTGGAGGAACTTCAGTATCTCAAGAAGACTTATGGAGATGAAAGAAGAACAGAGATAATGGAGGCTGAAGGAGAATTCAATATTGAAGATCTGATTCAGGAGGAAGATGTTGTCATACTCCTCACTCATCAGGGATACATAAAGAGAGTGCCGGTGGATGAGTACAGAAGCCAGAGGAGAGGAGGCAAGGGACTTACAGCCATAAAAATGAAGGATGATGACTCAATCTACAAAATTGTAAAAGCCTCCACTCATGATGCCATTCTCTTCTTTACTTCAGATGGAAAGGTATATTCCAAAAAAGGCTATGAAGTGCCAGCAGGAGGCAGGCTGGGAAGAGGCAGGGCAATAGCCAATCTACTTCCCTCCTCCAGCATTGTTGACATACTTGCCGTGAGAGATTTCAGCAAAGGCTACCTCTTCTTTGCAACCAAAAAGGGATATGTGAAGAAGACAAGGTTAAGTGCATTTTCAAAAATAAAAACCAATGGATTGATAGGAATAAAGCTTCATGGAGATGAACTGGCAGGGGTGAGGGTTGTAAACGAAGGAGATAGAATAATCCTTGCCTCAGATGATGGCTACACCTGTGTGTTTGATGAAGGAGAAGTCAGGCCCATGGGAAGAGGGGCAAGAGGAGTCATAGGAATGAGGAGGAGAGTTATTTCCATGGATGCCGGAAAGGAAGGGGACATACTCACCATAACGGAAAAGGGATATGGAAAAAGAACTTCTTTGCAGGAGTACAGAATGACGAAAAGAGGGGCAAAGGGCGTTATAACCATAAAAACAACTGAAAAAAATGGAAATGTTGTGGGAATAATGCTTGTGGATGAGGATGATGAAATAATGCTCTCCACAAAGAATGGCATGATGATAAGAATATTTGCCAGAGATGTAAGGAAACAGGGCAGAAATACTGTTGGGGTTAGACTGATGAGGCTCAACGAAGGAGATAAAGTGGTGAGTTTTGCCAGATTATGATGAATTTAGGGTAAATCTAAAATAGGAAGAAAAGTTTTTCAGTAATGAAAATAAAATATGCTCCTGTGCTTATCTCTCTTTTACTTATTTTCAGTTATTATCCCATAACGAATTCTGCATCAGAAGGAAATAAGGAGTGGTATAAGGAAGTGCAGGTATATGACATGGTTGCCTTGCCTCCTGATAACATTCAATCATTTCACATAACAGTCAATGGATTATGGAATGGATTTTTTGCGGATAATCTCACATCACCCTTCGCATTTGGAAGACATATTGAATCCCTTTTTTCTGGAAGAAACTATACCAGCGATGAAGAATTTGTCAAAACAATGCATGATGAGGGCGTGCTTGTCCCAGCAACAATTTTGACAACCCAGGGTCATCGCTCCTTTCAGAGAGATAAACTTGAAGAGTGGGCGTGCAGAAGCGTGGACGGAAAGCTATGCTACTGGGATTATGAGGCAGATTCATACTGGATGAATGCTTTGAATGATGGATTCATTGAATGGTGCATAGAACATGGAAAAAAAGCCATAGATGCAGGTGCTGATTTAATAGTGCTTGATGAAATTCAGGGTTCATCATTCATTCCAATGTATCAGTGGGCATCTCAGTATATTGACTGGCTTGATGCTCCAGGATTCAGCAATGTAACAATAAATAAATTCAGACAATTTCTTGCAGAAAAATACACAGATGAGGAGTTAAAGAACATTTTCAATATAGACAACATCTCCTCATATGATTTAAAAAGCAGGATAGCAAAAACAATGTATTTAACTTACCAAGACAGAATAAAAGCAGACAGGCTGAATGTGGATTATTTTCAATTTCTTGAACAGGGAAATTTCATGGCAAAGAAACATCTGATAGAAGAGGTTAGGAAATATGCGAGGGAGAAGGGCAAGAATATAGTCATAGCTGCCAATTCCTATGCTCTGGGCACGCCTCGCGGAGCTGGATACTGGAGCAAAGGATTGCTTTTTGCTGACTTACTGGATTTCTTTGCATTTGAAAATAAATATTCCGCCCTTTCTGATGAGGAACTTCCTCTGCCTCCCAGAGCTAAGTGGGTTGCATGGGAAAAACTTGCCTATGCCTCCACAAAAGCTCCATCCGCCATCCTGCTGGGGGCAAATGAAGCAGCATATATTGCAAGGGATAGTACACATTCCTATAAAAATTATCTTGCAATTTTATGTGCAGAGGCGTATGCAAACAGGGCAGCATTTGTGAACTGGTATGTGAGAATATGGGGAAAGGCATCTGACTGGAAAGGATGCGCCTCCATCTATCGCTTTGTTTTGAATCATGATGAGATATATGAAGGAAAAATAAGCAGTCCTGTTGCGATACTTTATCTTTATGGAGAGGGAATGAGGAACAAAAGCGATGGCTATCTTGGCCTGGCTCAGATGCTGGCAGAATCAAATGTACCCTATGAAGTGGTATTTGATGGAGATGGAACATATATAAAAGAGAATCTAACAGTGGAAAAACTCAGTCCATATAAGCTCGTTTTCATTCCAAATGTTATAAATATCACGCAAAATCAGAAATATGTCATATTCGATTATGTTAGGAATGGAGGAAAAGCAGTTGTTTTTGATGCCCGTGAGCTTGGATTTAATGATAGCGAGGGAAATGTGAGCTATGGAAAAGGAATGTTCATCTTCATGCATGACATTGCATATGACTATTTTCACAGCTATGATGATGGGCTAAGAAAGAAAATGGAGGAAGTTGTAAAGGAGAATGTTGAGATTCCATTAACAATTGAAAATGGACAAAGAAAGATTGTTGCATATCCCTACCTGCAGGAGGATAAAAATAGATTGATAATCCATCTGATGAACTATGACTACAGAAAATGGGGAGATGAGATTGTTAACAAGAGAAACATCAACATGAGCATAAGAAAGCCAGATTTTAGGGTGAAAAGCTGCTATGCTATTTCACCAGATTTCGATGAAAATACCAGTATATCATTTCATGAAGATGATAAGTACATAAACATAACCATACCCTTGCTTAGGACATATGATGTTGTGATATTGAACAACAAAGAGGAAAACCTGTCTGTAAAAATAACCAGGCCACAAAACGCCATATACATTTTTGATAAAGAGATACTGCCCGCGAGTAAGCCAATAATCATAGGAAAGATAACAATAAAGGCAGAGGCAACGCCAAACAACATGATTCAGAAAGTTGGATTTTATGTTGATAATATGCTAAAATTTACAGATGATACACCACCATACTCATGGCGGTGGAATGAGTTTGCCATAGGAGAGTATGAGATAAAGGTTGCGGCATATTATAATGGAAATAAAGTAGAGGATAAAATAGACATTTTTATTTTTAATTTGGAGTAAATAGGAACTATTCCTCTAATAAACTTAGCTTTTCAGCAATAGAACATTTATCCACTATTATCTTCTATTAATTTATCTTATAAAACACATAAGTTCATGAAACATAAGATTTTTAATATTCAAATGCATAAAAAATGATGAAAAGTAGAATAATAGAATGTTATTATACTTCAAAATACGGAGGTAAAATGGATAGAAATTTTGTGTACTACATCCCCCACACATTTTTAAGTTATGATTTTAAAAAAAAGGGTACAGTTTCTGTAGCTGTAAATAGGAGGTTGTGAGTGTAATGAGTATCAGTAGAATAGAGGTAAAAAACTTTAAAAGCTTTAAAGAGTTAAAAATTGATATTGGAAAATTTAACGTACTAATAGGCACAAATGCATCTGGAAAATCTAATTTTGTTAATATATTCAAATTCTTGAGAGATATAATGACTTTGGGATTAGATAACGCAATATCTTTGCAAGGAGGCGTAGAATATCTCCGA
>JAGGXW010000064.1 GCA_021162815.1 Thermoplasmata archaeon
GAGTTCGGGAAAAATCTAAGGCAGGAATGGAATGAAACCATTGAATTGCTCGACTTCATAATGGAAAGGAGCGATGTTCTTCTCATCAGGGGAAATCAT
Source organism: Thermoplasmata archaeon (assembly GCA_021162815.1). GTDB lineage: Archaea > Thermoplasmatota > E2 > UBA202 > JdFR-43 > JAGGXW01. The sequence continues at coordinate 100 of JAGGXW010000064.1, forward strand.
GATAACTTTCTGAAAACCATAGCCTCCAAGAGGAATATAGAGGTTGTTCCATATTATAAAAATGGAAGAATTACCGTATTCCATGGACATGTTGATATGCCTGCGGAATATTCCATAATTGCTCACGAACATCCTTCCATAACAATAAGGGATGGGATAGGAGCGATAGCCAAACTGCCGTGCTTTCTGGTGGGAGAGGACATAATTGTAATGCCTGCCATCAGCCCGCTGGCGAGTGGTACTGACATAATATCGGCGATTTCATCTGAATATCTTTCACCTGTTCTTCGGAAAAGGGATGTTGATTCCATGGAGGTGTATGCAATAAATGGGGATGAGCTTCTTCATTTTTCAAAACTTGGTGAGCTTAAAAGAGTGATTTAATCAATATGAGGCTAAATTTTATAAACCTCAAAATCTTATAAGTTTTGGTTATCATGGACAGAAATGATAAGTTGGTTGCACTGGCTGGAATTGTTGTACTTATAATAGCCCTTATAGGTGTGGCATATCACGAGCAGACTTACAGCCCTGAGGAGAAGGCAGTGGAGTCAGGGATGCACTCATATCGCATAGAGTGGGTTGAGAAGAGCGAGCATATTGTGGATAATGGCTATGTTGGCAGGGATGGCTGGAGCGGAAATTATACCATAGATGTTGGGGATAACAACATAATTGGATGTGCGGAAATATCCATAGAATGGACGGATAATCTGAATTTCCATGGATTCATATTCCCGTGGAACTGGAGTGACCTCATTGAAGCAAAGGCAAGCATTGATGAATTTGGATTTTCCAAAACAGCATCAGGATACAGCAAAATAACCATGGAGGCGGAGCATGGTGTGCCAGATGATAAGATAGTTAAGGCAAAGAATGAGAGTGAGGCACTCAAATCTGTGAAGGGAGTCAACAGAATAGTTTGCAATCTTGATCTCACCATAAAGCCAAAGCCAATAATATTTGACAGGGGGAATGATTTCACGGTTACAATAAACTACCATTACTACGAGCCAAAAATTGTAGAATTATCCTGATTATTCCACCCTGTACCTGAGCAGAGCAGCTAAGCCACCCAGGGCTTGCAGCTTGGCGCCGCCTTCATGAAAGTGGCTTATTATTGCAATCTCTCCTCCCATCTGCTCTGTTTTTTTGATTATTTCTTCATATTCTCTGACCATATCATCCAGTACAAGCAGTTTTTCTATGGCTCCCCTCTCCAGCGCTTTCTTTACCTCTTCTATGCCATAAGCTGCATTTCCATCTTTTGAAATTTCCTGAAGAAGTTTTTCCATGATTTTTATTTCCTCTGTTACCCTATTCTCTTTATTTATCCTTTCGATAACTCCTCTCTTTATCGCCTCATACACTCCTGTCATGCCAGCATGGGATGTGTTCTCCACTATGTAGTTCTTTATTCTTCCCTTGGCAAATTCAACAAAGTTATTTTTATCAAATCCTGGACCTACCACTGCAATTGGCACATTCAATCTCTCCACCTTCGACAGAATCTCTCCATAATACTCTTTTTCATCATACTTGCTTTCATACATCTTTCCCGATTTATGGGAGTATATCGTTGCCAGCTCTTCCACCCCATACTCATGAACTATGGCAATGGTTGCATGCTCATCATCCATGGAAAGAATGGCTATTCTGGGCTGTATTTTGAGAGATTCTTTCAATCTTTTCAGATGAATATCCTTCCACTCTTCCTTTATTATCTTTATCTCCATATTTGGCTGTATGTTGAATGTATGATACGCTCCTGTTTCCTCTATGCCCTCCACTATCATTCCCCTTATTCTCAGAATGTTCGTGAATTCATGAAATTCCTTGTCTGTAACCTTTATTTTCAGATATACTCTCTCCTTCTCGCTTTTTTTACTTCTTATTTTATCTCCCGTACTTTCCTTACTTCTGTATGTGAATCCCTCTATGTAATCTCCCTCCTCCACTATATTATAGAGATGCCAGCAGTCTTCTTCGCCCTCCACCTTTACCTTTATCTCTCCTTTTTTAAGATCCTGATAAAGTATTTTCATTCTTCACCTCCTTGATGCTGAACTTTCCTGATGGCATGGCTTTTATGACATCCTCAACATCTGCATTTAAAATCTCTGCTATCTTTTTTGCCATCTTTGCCTTATCTTCTCCTCCAGGGGTTAGAATCACCCATTCTCTGCACCACTTTTTGATGGCATCGGGAGGTCCACCCATGATTTTTTCCTCTCCTTTAATCTCGATCTTTCCAATGGCAAGTTTCATCTCCGCCTCAACATAATTCCTTTTTCCCCTTATCATAAATGCTCCAGTTGGAAGAAACTCTCCAGAGGGGGGTGTTTTTGATACCTGCTGTGGATATACCCAGTAAGCAGATGCCACATAGAACTGAGACCATGCTTTTGAATATATCACAGCAAAATGGCATGCCTCCTCTATGCTTTTTTCCCTTATTTCTTTTTTATTCCCATCTACATCCTGCGCCTTGAGCACGCAGGATGGCGCCCCATGTATGTCTGCATGGATATAGATATCATCATCTTTCATGTATTTCTTGACAACTTTCTCATTACTCTTTGCATCTCTGCCTGCTATCACCAGATTTCCATCTGAGGTTATGAACCATCTGTAATTTTCAAACCATAGCCTCTTCTTTGCCTTTTTTCTCTCCTCTTTCACAAATTTTTTCTCATCCATCTCCTTCATGGCCTTTTTCATTGCTTCCATGGCTCTTTTCATTTTCTCTTCCATTTTCTTTGCCGTATTATATTTATCCTGGGCATTTTTCATTGCGTTTTTCCTCACATCTATCTCTATCTGCATATTTTTTCCGTTGTGCTCAATTTCAATCCATGCTTTTGGATGCTCGTATCTCACAAATTCTTTCTCTCTAATCTTTCTTTCCACCTCTTCATAATTTGAAAATATTGCCTCTCCTTCTTCCCTAAAACGGGCTGCCATTTCTCTGAATCTCTCAATTCCCTCCTTCTGCTGTTTTATCAATCTCTTCATTCTTTCCCTTTCATCATGAAATTTTTCCTCCTCTTCTGTTATATTTGCAAGATAGGAAAAATAAAATTCATCAAGTGCTTTATTCATACTTTCAAATTTTTTTATTTCCATGCCCTCATATTTTGATATTGGAAATGGAAGAACATCTATGCCATCAACAATCACTGGCTCAGGCTCATTCAGCTTTAATAGAAGTTTCTTCATTGAATCATAGAGTTTTTTCATGTGGTTATCATTCAGTTTTGACACAGGCATTTTTTTGTCAATATTTGCCATGCTGCATATTTCCTCAGCCCATTTTCCTGCAAAGCCAAGATTTTTCACTATACTCCTCACCACATCTCTTTCCGTGAATATTTTTTTGAAATCATCAAAATCTATTTTCAGTGGGTTTTCCTTTGACGGAGGAAATTTATATCCGTATCCTGCCTTTATAATTCTGCTGCTCCATTTCTGTTGAAACATTGCATTCAATATTATGTTGTGCTCATCCACAAGAACGATGTTGCCATTTGGTATTAGCTCTATAATCAGGCTGTATCTGCCTCCCTTCAAAACATTTATCACAATAATTCTATCAAACTCATGCTGCCTTATTTCCTCAACTCTCCCTCCCGAAAGATATTTCCTCAATGCCATGGCAAATGGAGGAGGATGCGCGCCTCCCTCTCTCCTCTCGCTGAGGCATATCCATTTTCCATTTTTTATGAAAATCTCGTTTTTTCCATTCTTTCTTATTCTAATAAAAAGCTCGTCATCTTTCTGATATATTTTATCAACTATCCCCCCCTCCAGCTCCTTAAGCTCTTTTACTGCGACAAAGATATCAAGAGAGTCAAGGGTATCTTTCATTATTTGTTATTTACACCCCGTTTTTAAACATCTTTATTTTACAAAATCAATCCATGCATTTCTTTCATATGGTATCATTTCCTTCCATTCATCATCATCAAGCCTGTCGTACATGCTCCATTTGAATTCGTAGTATGAAAATACTGCTCCAACTCCTATCATTGCCTTTCCATTATATGGATATGCCAGATAGAGTTCATCAAAATATCCAACTCCCTCCTCCAGCACCTGTAATGTGTTTGCATCTGTGTGAACATCTGCTATTGTTACTGGAGAGGTATCTTTAATTCCATGAGTTATCTCTCTTATTGTTTCTCCATAGCTGGATATTGTTGCATAATCTTTTTCATTTAGTTCTTTGCCCTCAAGTTCTTTAACCGAGATATTTATCAATTCTTTCAGCAAACTTTCCATTCTTCCAATGGAATTTTCCTGAGTTTCATTTAATGCATTGAATGATTTAAGCCCATCCTTCATCATGTTCATCAGAGACAATAATCTGGCATAAAATTCAGGATATGGTTCAACATATCCCTTCGTATCTGGTGGAATGGACACTATGCGGGGGGTGTAACTCTGTTTTGCATACAATATTGTATCATGCCTCAGATGTGCCCAGCTTGCAAGAGTGGTTTGAAGCATCTTCTTTTTCCATTCATCATTCATAAATGCAGGATATCCTGCGTAATTTTCTTTAAGCAGTGGTTTTAGCGCATAAAGCCATGAATAATATAGATTCTCATTCCATTTTTTCTCATCATATGAATTAAATTCATTTTTCAGTATGGAGGCAACATGGTCATAACTTCTGTTTTTCTCTCCATAGAGGGTATCATTCTCCTCTTTTAATATGGAATATGCCGTTTCAGAACCAAGTATGTACATGAGGTCAAGTCCTCTTGGAAATACTCTTGCTTTTCCGAGAGGTGTTAGCTCCATGGTGAATGGCTTCCCATTTCCTCTATACATTCCGACATTTGGATAAACAAGCCTCATAAATATATATGAATGTGGAACATACCTCTGTCCAAAAAATTTCATTGATATTGTTTTGTTAAGGGCATCTTCTAAATTTTCTTTGTCATTAATGCCAACAAGCATTGAAACTATTTTTGGATGAGCTATCTGTAAAAGTTTGCTTTTAAATTCATTTATATGTTCTGCTACATATTCGATGGAATGGCCATTCATAACATCCAGATAATCAAGAGGGGTTAAATCGTCTGATTTTCCTGAAAAGAATGAGGTAATTTCATATATCTCTCTCCATAGTTTTATGTTTAAATCTCTCGCTATTATGAATCCCTGCAGTATTGGCAATGTGGATTGATTTTCATTGTTGATGAGGAATGACATTCTCCCGTACCATATCATTGCTCTGAAGTATTCTGGCATATCCTTGTAATGTCCCCTGACTTTGAACTGGGAATAATCAACTTCGTAATCAAATATGCTGCTTTTTTCGATTCCCATTTTATCTATCTTCCTTAACTCATCATTCACCATATCCAGTGCATAATCTGGTATGGTATCATTCAGTTTCAGAAGACGGATGGCAACACCAAAGTATGCCACATTTCTTTTTGCTGCTTCCTTTAAGGTTCCATGAAGGGATGAATAATCTTTTTTGGATTTTTCGAACATTTCCTCCGTCAATTTCTTCAGTTTGCTATGAAGAATATTTTTTTCAGTGGAGATGAGAAGTGAGTTGAATTGAAGGTGTAGCAAATGTAGCAATGAATCCGTTGTTATGATTATGGGCGCATTCGCCTGGCGCAGGGAGATATAGAATGATGCCATATCCGTTATGTTTGATGGTTTAACGACAAAACCATTCTGCAATAGAAACTGCTTTTCTTCATCACTCAATGCGGCAAGCATTTCGTTATTTACTATTTTGCTAGAGTTCAGTGGAAGTTCATAAGATGAAGAGCTGGCATTGAATTCTACATCAATCTTCTTATATCTTTCAGAAAACGAAATAATACGCTCATTTCCGGATATGCATCCCGTAAGGAATATGAGCAACGTGGCTATGGCAAATAATCTTTTCATGGTTTTATAAAGAAATGCTGTTTTTAATCTTATTGAATCAATTTTAAAATTTTTTCAACGCCTGGCATATGCTGCGCCCCTCTTTTCCTCACAATAAAGCTCGCCGCCGCATTTCCAAGCCTGCAGCATTCTTCATGGCTGTAGCCATTCAATATTCCATACCAGAATGCAGCTTTAAATGCATCTCCAGCTCCTGTTGTTTCCACAGCTTTGACTTCTATGGCAGGGAATTTTATTTTTTGGGGGTATAGAGTGCATCCCTTGCTTCCCTCTGTTACCACGATGGTTTTGCTATCCATTGAAACCATTTTATTCATCTTTTTGAATTCATATTCATTGCAGAATATTATATCTGCCTTCTCCACCATATATTGCAGCTCTTTCTTTCCATATTTTGGCAAATCCTGGCCGGGTTCAAACCCTATGAATTTTGCTTTATCCGCCATTTTGATGGCTATCGCGGGATTGCTTGGGGCTATGTGAAGATAATCTGTTTTCTTTGTCTCTATTTTATCCATGTCCTCAGATGCACCCCAGTAAAAGTATGTTATCTGGGAAGAGGGGGCATTGAATATGTACGCTCTTGCTGTTTTCTTTTCGCTCCTGTACATGGAAAGAGAAACACCTTCTCTTTTCAGATATTCCTCGTATCTTTTTCCATCTTTTCCTATTGCGGAAAAAAGGGTACATTTTCCTCCAAGCCTTGCTATCCCATGGCATATGTTGGCTCCTCCTCCACCATAATGGCGTGAAAATTTTTTTATGTATATTGAATACCCTTCCTCAGGATGATATGGAACATCAAATATGTAGTCATATGCAGTATGCCCGAGAACCGCTATCTCTTTCATAGATGAAATATCATTAAATTAATGCTGTCATCATCTTTGCTCTCATTTCCATATCCTATGACTGTTATTTGGTGAGAGAAAAATGCTCTCTCATCAAATTTCCATGAATACGGATATGTATCATCTGTGTATTTTAGCTCACCATCAAGGTAAAATTCAACTTTATTGCAGTTGTATGCAGAGACATTTATGTCTATATCTCCTATAACGACTGTTCTTCCAAATATGGTTGGCATTATTTTGTTTCCTGCAATGTAGATATAACCATGCTCAGGAGATGATATTTTAACACTTGCATCTCCTCCCCCCTCATATCCTCCTATAACAAGGGTCGGATCCCCAAACAAGGTCCATTCCTCCACAACCTTGTAATGGGTGGCGGAGTCCATGGGTTGATACCTTATGTAATCTGTTATGGCCTTTTCGAGAACATCTCCAGCCTTTGTTCCCTTATCAAAGTATCTGCAGAATTTTACATCAAGGTATCCAGATAGGCCATAGGTACATCCACTTCCCACATATTCCCATGAGAGGGCTGTTGCAGCCATGCTTGCTATTCCTCCTCTGTTGGATGCGCTCACAAGTTTCCATGCAAGGCACATTCCTTTGTCAAACTGTCCTGTTTCACATGCATTGAGTATGATTAAAGGAAGTTTATCCCCATTGGAAAATTTGTAAATATCTGTTATATCAAATCCTATCCATGTGTTGAATTGCTTTGGAGGATGAGTTGCCCAGCTTATCCTGTTCCCATGCCCTGCAAAGTTATACAGCAATCCACCATGTTTGAATTCATCTATTATACTTGTTTTGGATAGGGTATTATCTGATGTGTAATACTTCACAATATCATATCCTGTAAATAGCTTGAAGGCCTCATCTTTTATTTTCTCTCCTTCATATATACCAGAGGAATCATCGTGGCTGTCTCCTCCAAATCCAACTATTCTTTTTGTCCATGGTTGATTGTGTGCATTGCTTTCATATTCAATTATCTTGCTGACAACTGTATCCAGCTCTGCTTGATTGGAACATGCGAGTCTGCCAACATAAACATCCGGATACAAATCAATGGCATCCGTGTTGCCATTGTGATTGTATTCTCCATACACTCCATTTCCGTTGCTGTCCCAGGATGAAAATGCTCCATCTGCATCATATATGTCGGCATAATACAAATCGCTCACAAATTTTTCTTCCTCCCCATCATATGTATATGAGTATCTCACCGGGAAATTATTTGCATCTCCAACAAGCATGACATACTTTATTCCATCATTCTCAATCTCATCCTTTATGAAGTACTTAACCTTCTCGGCATCATCCCTTCCATTTTCTTTCAATGCCTCACTCAAACCAACAAGCTTTGTCTTAA
>JAGGXW010000037.1 GCA_021162815.1 Thermoplasmata archaeon
GATTTTTCTTTCAGCAAATATTTTAATAACTGCACCCCATCCCCTTTTTGCATTTTAATCACCTATAAATGCATGATGGGGTGGGGTGCATATTTTTATCGAAAAATTTCGTTAAGTTAACAGCACCGCTTCGAAAAGAATATGCTTATATATGCATCCATATATGAAAAACATGGATAAAAATAAAGCATACAGATTTGCAGTATTGCTCATTTTGCTGTCCATATTCATATCGAGCATTGTTTCTTACCCATACATGCCCTCAAAAATGGCGATACACTGGAATGAGAGTGGCTCACCTGATGGATATGCATCAAAGGAAATTGCCCTCTCCATAATTCCCGTTGCCTCAGCATTACTATCGCTCCTCTTTATCGCAATTCCGTGGATTGATCCTATGAAAAGAAATATACACCAGTTCATCTCCTACTACTATGGAATGGTCATTGTTTTTCTTCTTTTCATGCTTTTGATGAACATTTCAATGTGCCTTTCAAATGTTTCCATTAATGTGATAACACAGGCTGTCATGATTGGCATATCTGCAATGATGCTTTACATTGGAATTTTGCTTAAACATGCAAAGATGAACTGGTTTGTTGGAATAAGAACTCCATGGACTCTCAGCAGCGAAGAGGTATGGAAAAAGACACATGCCATTGGAAGCAGGATGTTCATTATTCTGGCAATCATAATATTTATATCCATATTCCTTCCATACAATTTTTTGATAATATTCACATCCACAATGTTTGTGGCGGCATTTCTGATAGTCTATTCTTACTATGAATACAGGAAATTGCATCAATAATTCTTTATTCTTTAATTCATTAACAAAGCATGTTCAGAATAATTGAGCATACTGCAGATATTGGCATAGAGGCTCATGGAGAAAGCATTGAGGAGGCATTTGAAGAAGCTGCAAGAGGAATGTTTCACATAATAACGGATGGAGGAAAAATAGATAGTGTTGTGGAGAGAGAGATTGAAATAAAAAGGGAAATGGATATGGAGCAACTCCTTGTTGACTGGCTTTCTGAATTGCTATACCTCTTTGATGTCGAACATCTTGTATTTGGAGATTTTGATGTTAAAATTGATGATGAAATGCTTCATGGAGTGGCAAGAGGAGAGAAGTACAGCAGAGAAAAGCACGGATATGGCATGGAAATAAAGGCTGTCACATATCACATGCTGGAGATAAAAAGGGATAAAAAGGGCTATATAATAAAGGTTCTATTTGATATATAGAGGTGAGGATATGTGGAACGGTCCACTGAATAAAATAGACGATTACAGATACGAAATACCAAAAAGCTATAAAGGGTTAAAGGGAAACCTTAACATGAGGGTTCCGGCGGTAATATATGCAAGTGAAAAAATGCTGCCATCAATAAAGAAGGACAATGCTCCAGAGCAGGCGGCAAATGTTGCCACAATGCCGGGAATAGTTGGCAGGGCATTTACCATGCCTGACATACACTGGGGATATGGTTTCCCCATAGGTGGGGTAGCTGCATTTGATGCTGAGGATGGAGTCATCTCCCCGGGAGGAGTGGGATTCGACATAAACTGTGGTGTCCGCCTTGTGAGAACAAATCTGAAGATTGATGATCTAAACAGGGAAAAGATAAAGCTGCTGGTTGATGAACTTTTCAAAAATGTTCCATCCGGAGTGGGAAGCAAGGCAAGAATAAGGCTATCCATGCAGGAGATAAACAATGTTCTCGACATGGGCGCGAAGTGGGCCGTTGAGCAGGGCTACGGATGGGATGAGGACTTGGAATATCTGGAGGAAAATGGGCATATGGAGATAGCAGATTCATCCCTCGTTTCAAATAAAGCCAAGGAAAGGGGAAAGGAGCAGGTTGGTTCGCTGGGGGCCGGAAATCACTTTCTTGAGATTCAGAGAGTGGCAGAGATATATGATGAAAGAGCAGCAAAGGTTTATGGCATTGAGAAGGACCAGATTGTTGTGATGATTCACACCGGCTCGAGGGGATGCGGCCACCAGATATGCAGCGATTATCTCCGCATACTTGAGCAGGCGACAAGAAAATACAACATCCAGCTTCCTGACAGGCAGCTTGCATGCGCACCTGTTAATAGCAAGGAAGGACAGAACTACTTCAAAGCCATGGCGGCTGCTGCCAACTTCGCATGGACAAACAGGCAGCTCATAGTTCACTGGGTGAGACAATCCTTTGAGAATGTTTTGCATGAAAATGCTGAGGAGCTTGGAATGCATATCGTATATGATGTATGCCACAACATTGCAAAGCTTGAGGAGCATGTTATAGATGGAAAGAGAAGGAAGGTTTATGTTCACAGGAAGGGAGCGACCCGTGCATTTGGCCCCAGCAGAAATGAGATTCCGATGAAGTACAGAAGTGTTGGCCAGCCCGTTTTGATTCCAGGAGATATGGGAACAGCGAGTTATATATTAAGAGGGACGGATGAATCTGAAGAGGCGTTTGGCTCAACATGTCATGGAGCAGGCAGAGTTATGTCCAGGAGCGAGGCAAAGAGAAGATGGAACGGAAGGGAAATAGCAAGAAAACTCGAGGCAAAGGGAATATATGCTCATCCAGCAAGCTGGAGTGTGATGGCAGAGGAAAGTCCCGATGCATATAAAGATGTGAGCGATGTTGTGGATGTAACCCACGGAGCAGGGCTATCAAAGAAAGTGGCGAAGATGATGCCATTGGGTGTTGTAAAAGGATGATTGACATAGCAGTAAAACTGGCCATATGCATTGTATTTGGATATGCGGCAATAAAGTACAGAGTACTGGATTTAGCAGGAACATTATTTGCGGTTTTAATAGGAGGCATAATAATTTCCCTTCACGGCTATGGATGGTTTCTTCTTCTCCTCTCATTCCTGATTATAGGAGCGGTGGCAACGAAGTATAAAATGAATTTCAAGAAACCCCGTCTCATGGAAAAGCCTTCAAGAAAGGCAACAAATGTGATAGCAAATGGAGCCGTGCCTGTGATAATAGCAGTTTTATCAATCAAACATGATTTATCCATGCCCTATGCAGCTGCCATAGCTGTGGCAACAGCAGACACGCTGGCATCTGAGATCGGGGTGCTGTCAGATAAGGCATACATGATAACGAATATGAAGAAAGTTCAGCCAGGCGTTAATGGCGGCGTTTCCATACTGGGAGAAGCAGCAGCACTGGCTGGAAGCGGCACCATAGCCCTGCTGGCGTATTTAATGATAGGACTCTCTCCATTGGATGCTGTGATTGTCATGATTCTTGGAATAATTGGCTGTAACATTGATTCCCTTTTGGGAGCAACATTTCAGGGAGGGGTCAAGGGAACAACGATGACGAGTAACACGCTCCTCTCAAACAGTGATGTGAATCTCATATCCATAACAATAACAGCCCTGATTGCCTATATTATTCTGATATTGATAACATAGCATGAAGCATTATTGAGGGAACATTAACCACCCTTTTCCTGTGAAATTTCATTCTTGCCTTCATCGGAAGATTGAATTTCATGAGAATCCTTAAAGAAAATTTCTCTCCAAAAATTTTTTTGATGAATTCAAAATTTACCTCCTGCTCAATGAGATATACGGAAGGAGCAATCTCCATGGCCTTTTCAATAAATTTTCTGTCAGCCTTTCTGTTTGAATACTGAGCTCCAAATGGAGGATTCATGAGAACAGTGTCGGCATACTCATTGAAAGAAGATATATCCATTTTCAGAAATCTCACATTCACGCCCATTCTTTTAGCATTATTCTCTGCAATTTTTATTGCCTCCTCATCAATATCTATTCCAGTGGCATCACCACCAAGCAATGCCGCTCCTATTGCAAAGATTCCATTTCCGCATCCAAGATCGATAACCTTCCTGCCATAAATATCACCATTCTGATATGCATGCCATAGCATATATGCTGCTATGGTGGAGGGCGTTTCATACTGCTCAATCTCTGCCTTTGGATTTTTTATTTTCTCCAGGCTTTCGAGCATAATCTCAAGCTCTTTCTTTCTCACAAGTTTTATATGAAGAGGCATTTTAAGTAATTGTGGAAAGAACTGGCACAGCAAATTTGCCTCTCCATCCGGGAAGAGCTCCTGCATGGCTTTACAAGAGAATGGTGAAACTTGCTTCAGCCATATCAGATGTTATAGTGATGGAGTATGGAGAGGTAAAAATGCTGGGGTTGCTTTCCAATCCATTATGGTTCCAGAGTCTGGCATGCGTTCTCGGCTATGACTGGCACAGTTCTGGCGCGACAACAGTGACGACGGCAGTGCTGAAAGAGGCTTTGAAGGAGCATGGAATAATGGTGGCTGGCGGTAAAGGCATGGCTCACAAAACAATTTCCGAGATAGAAAGAAAGGCTGGAATGATAGATGTCGATGCGGAAAAAATAAAAAAGGCAAGCAGAATGACGGCCAAAGTGGATAGCTCTCTTCTGCAGGATGGATACAGCCTGTATCATCACACAATCTTTTTTGATGAAAGGGCGAGATGGATTGTGATTCAGCAGGGAATGAATGAATCAACAAAATATGCAAGAAGGTACCACTGGAAGTGGGGCATAGAAAACTTCATTGTGGAGCCGCATCATGGAATAGCAGGAATAAAGGGCATGGCACTGAACATGACAGCCCGCAAGGCGGAGGAGGCGAGGAAAACAAGCCTTGATCTGGCAAGAGATGGGGTAAGTAAAGTAATGAGAGATTTTGAAGCATTGAAGAACAGGAAAGGAATAAAGACACTGGACGGAAGAACAATTCACCTTGATATGCCGAGAAGAATAAACTGGGATGCTTTGAAGAGAGTGTATGAAATCCAGCCATCAGATTATGAAGAAATGATTGCTGTAAAAGGCATAGGAAAAGCAACAGTGAGGGCTCTTGCCTACATATCAGAGTTAATTTATGGAAACGAGTTATCATACAATGACCCTGTCAAATTTTCATTTGCTGTCGGAGGAAAGGATGGCGTGCCATATCCGGTAAACAGAGATGCCATGGATGAGGCAGCCAGGATACTTAAATTATCGATAGAGGAAGCAAAGATAGGTAACAAAGAAAAGATTGGTGCCCTGAAAAAGTTGAGGAAAATGGTCCCACAATAAAATTTAAATGTTAGAAATATATAACATTTTGTTAGAAAAATACAACATGAGGTGAAAAATGAATAGAAAACAGTTCATAATATATGCAGCAATTTTGAATGCAATTGTGGGTGGCATAGCAGGATATGCAGTGGCTGAGGAGAATGCTATTCTCCTTCTCTTTGCAATAATCATCGGAATGATTTTCATGTATGCTGGAAAGAGAAATGTGGATGAAGTTATTGAAGATGAGAGAATCCTGAGTATCGGAGAGAAAGCATCAAGAAGAGTAATGCAGATATTTGGTATTGGAATGGCAATTGCTGGCACAATTCTAATAGCCATGGACAAACATGCTGAGGCAGGATATGCATTGAGTATTGCAGCATGCATGATGATAATGCTATACATAATTCTATATGCATATTACAACAGAAAGGGAATTGAATGAAAACCAGAATAAAGGAGTTCAGAGCTAAATATAACATAACTCAGGAGGAACTGGCAAAGATGGTGGGTGTGAGAAGGGAAACCATCGTATTCATAGAGAAGGGAAAGTATAATCCATCTCTGAAACTTGCGCATAAAATTGCAAGAGTTTTCAACACAAGGATTGAGGAAATTTTCATTTTTGATGATTGATGAGATGTATAAATCTTTTTAATGGCGATGTAATTATATATTATGAAAAAGCTGCTTGCTGTATTTTCCATTTTTCTCCTTCTGCTTATCAACATACCATACAGTTATGAAAGAAATTCCGAAATAAATGTGGCTGTTGAAGTAAATGGAGTAAAGAGTATAATAAGAATGAATGAAAATGATGCACATGAGCTTGTAAATTTACTCGCCTCATTTGAAAATGCATTGAAGGAAGAAGATAAAGAGGATGCAAAAAATATTGTCCGTTTCCTCAAAAATTACGGATTTGATTTCAATGCCTTTCTTGATGAAAATAAATCAAATGCTGCCTGTCTTTTTATTGCATCCGGAGGAGGGATAATACTCTTCACTCCTGGCGTGATACTCTCTGCATTAGCCAGGAATGGCTTTATCCTGCCCTTCATAGTGTATGTAATAATTCTGTATGCCGCGCACCTCATTCCCTTCCGCATTTTATTACCTGCTGCATATGTAATGATAAGAAATGGAAGTATGACAGCAATAGGAGCAAAAGGAGCATGGAGCATAGATGCAGTGGATGAAGAAAAAATTGTGACGGTTATAGCATTCTCAGGCATAACCATATCCGTTCCACTTGAGGAAGGCCTTGTGTTCATGCTTGGCACAGCCCTTTATATAAAGGAAGGAGCAATGTTCATGGAAACCTGAAAAATTTTTAATAGTTTTAACCAATATAAAATCATGAAAGCAGCTTTACCTGTTTTAATGAGTTTACTCATCATAATGCCCTACTTTATCCCCGCAAACACTGAGGCAGGAACTCCATCAGTAACCGTTCTTGCTGCAGTAAAAACGGATGGAAATGGAGTGTGCTATCCCTTCGGCAAAAATATCATACTCCCGATGCATCCCCAGTGGGTGATATGGTGTTACTACAATGGAACAACCATAACAAGATACCTCAAAAATCCAAATACGATACAGGGCGCCCAATTTGCAATAACATATGTACTCATAGGAGAAATAGATGCCCCTCGCCTTCTTCAGCAGCCCGGAAACATATCCGCCAACATGCTTGTTCTTGCAGGAGTAATAATGCCAATGTGAGTGCGGGGGGTGGGATTCGAACCCACGAAGGCCTGCGCCACAGGGTCCTAAGCCCTGCGCCTTTTCCGCTTGGCTACCCCCGCGTTGGGCTGGCAGCCCAGCAGCTTCTTTGTTATTGGGGCAAGGTTGATGTCTTTTATCAGCACGGATTTATTTAAGCTATAGGCCCTTATGGAGGGGTTTGATGCAATCCACTCTCTTTCCTTAAGTTTCTGGAGTATTCTTGTTCTTCCGAGTTTGTAATCTTCATAGGATGAATGAATTGCTATGAGTATTGCCTCAAACTCACGGGATGCAAAAAATATTGCATCATCGCTCAGCAGCTCAACAGCTTCATCCTCCTCAAAATCTGGAGGGTTATAAGGATCAAATTCAATGTGATAGAATGCAAGTATTTCAAAACCAAGCTTTACTATGTTTGGAATAAGAAGAGTTTTGATATATCCGTTTTCGGCAAACTTTTTCTTTATTTTTCCCACAGTATGCCTGGTAAGCCCCGTTTCGTTAGAAAGCATCTTGGATGTAAGCTCTGGTTTCTCACATATATGACATAAAACAATTTTTTCATTTTTGGATAATTTTATCTCTCCTCTATCAAAAAATTTTCTATCATCTATATCTTCAGATATGGAAAATAGTTTTTTCAGAGAGAAGGAGAAATCAAAGAATCTGTATATCTTGCTTATCTCAAAGGGAAAAACAACAACCTGAGGATACTCCTTCTCAAGCAGTCCGAGTTCTCCAAATGTTTTGGTTCTTATATCATTTATTCTGCCAATGTCCGTGTAATTTCTGGAAATGCTTATTGAAAAGCCCTTGTCCTCCTCTCCAATGGAAAATATTATTTCCTCGGATGTTTCTATCTTCTTTTCTGTTATATCAATTCTCCTTTCCAGAGATATGACGGGATTGAATGTGGTGTATGTAACTGCAAGTATTTCTGCACCCATTGCATTGAGCATGGGAACAGCAGCATACCTGTAATAATCTTCCTCTTTCAGCCTTTTTCTTATGGCAGCCACGGTGGACTGCTTCAACCCAAGATGCAGGGCAAGTTCCCTGTCCTTTATCATGGGATATCTTGAAATACCGTAAAGTACCTTTTTTTCATAGTTTGTCAGGTTCACGCATCATAATGGTAAATTGATTTAAAAATTTGTTTCAAAAATTTTAAATTAGAACAGCTTTGCTTGTTTTTGTTTCAAAATGAATTGCATGTCCTCCCAGACCTTTTTTCCATCCTCACCAAGCATGAATTCTAACTCCTCCTTCTCAAATTCAAAAGAAGCAGCTATTTTTGCAGCATCCCTTCCATGAAGCATCTTCACCACGGATGAAAACATGTCCAAACCCTTTCTGGTTGAGCAGTGCATTGTCCTGCCAATTTTTTTTGCTATTCTCAGCCTCATTGCTCTGCCTGCCTTGCTCCTCGCCATTTCCCTGAGCCAGGATGGAAAATGATATGGTGTGAATTTTCTATAAACATGTTTCTTTGATATTGCAACACCTCCTGTCATTAACTCAAGGGCATAGCTCCAGAGTCCGTAATACTGCCTTCTTCTCACTCTTCCAAGAAAAACATCTGCTCTTGAGAGGTGTTCATATGCCAGATATATTTCATGGATATCTTCATACTCTGCAGGAATATTCTCATCAATCCATAATATGAGATTATCAGGACTCTCATCCATTCTTCTGGCAACACTCACTGCCTTCCTGATGCTATCAGCCTTAAAAATGTCCCTCAAACCTGAAAAAATTTCCTTTTCCCTGTCTCTGTATCCGAGGGTGGAAATCACATCCTCATCTATCCTTTTCCTATACGCAATGGATTGCAGATCATTGATTGCGCTCCTCACATCCCCACTGCTTCTCTCCGCAATTTCAATAAGCACTTTATCACTTACCTCTATCCCTTCCATTCTGCAAATCTTCTTCAGCAATCTGGCTATTTCTCTTGAGGGGACAGGCTTGAATTCTATGGAAAGACATATGTCCTTCAGAGGGGATGACTTTATCAGGCCGTAATAATCATTGGCTATCAGCACTATCGGCTGTTTTGTATTCCTTATGGTTTCAACAATGGCCTTCTTTCCTCCAGCATCCCCCTGCCTTTCATATAGGTTATCAGCCTCATCGATTATGATTAACTTTTTTCTTCCATGCTCCTCATAAAAAAGAGATTCATTCACCGCACCGCTGAAAGCTATTTTTCTTATCCTTTCCCTATTCCTCTCATCACTGGCATTCATCTCTATTACATCCCATCCAAAATCATGTGCTATAGCATAGGCAGAGCTTGTTTTTCCCACACCGGGCTTGCCATAAAGTATTACTGCTTTCTTTTCAGGTCTGCCCTCCTGCCATTTCTTCGCCCATTCAATCAGGAGTTTCTTCGCTCTGCTATTACCAACTATATCAACAATACTTTTTGGCCTGTATTTTTCGGTCCAATTCATCTGCCTAACTCAAAATCTCTCATGTAAAGATCTTTCTTGAATTCCTCTCTTATTATATCTCCAAGTTTTGTGGGTATTCTGATTCCATACTCCTCGTAAACCTCCATTCCATCCCTTGTTATATAGGTGGGATTGAATGGATCAAAGTCATGGGGCAATTTAACAAGTTCATATTGATACTCGCCCGTCTCAGGATTTCTTATGCACATTCTGTAATTGTATTTATTCAGCACAGTATATCTTCCCTGCAATCTGTTCATCATGGTTCTGTAATATGTGAGGTTATCCTTCAGCTCCTCAATCTCATTCTCCAGTTTCTTGATTTTCTCTTTATATTCCTCAAGTTCCTTCATCCTATCATTTTCCACAGGATATGAAACATTCATGCTGCCCATCTGCGCCAGCCTGGCTTTAAGGAATTCATTCTCCCTTCTCAAGTCAGTGAGCCAGTCAAGCAACTTATCGCTTGTTGGCCTTGCTTCCAGCATTCTTATTTTATTTTCCAGTTCCGCAACAACCCTTTCATATTTAGTGACAACATCTTCGGAATTGCTTGCAGCCATAACAACCTGCTGCTGCGTTTGCTGCTGCGGTAATTGCTGCTGCTGTGGCTGGATTGCTTCCTCCTGGGCTTCTTCCTCCTCTTCAGGCTTGGTGGTAAAAATCATTATTCCAAGCCATACCAGCAGGAAAGATAGCACTACCAGGACCGTTATGGTTATGTTGTCAATCATGTATCCCACATCTAAATATTTTATCCCCTATTATAATTTTCGCTCTGTCATCGCCTTCTTTATATCTTCCACTATCTCTGGATTTCTCAATGTTGTTACGTCTCCTACTTCTTCCTTGCCCTCTGCAATGTTTCTGAGTATTCTCCTCATTATCTTTCCACTTCTTGTCTTTGGCAAATCTTCAACGAAGAGTATATCAGCAGGCCTCGCTGTTGGCCCTATAACTGTACTGACATGCTTTATCAGTTCCTTCTTCAACTCCTCACTTGGCTCAAATCCCTGCTTCAGCACAACATACGCAAATGGAACCTGTCCCTTTATTTCATCTGGCACACCAACAACAGCTGACTCAGCCACTGCTTCATGGCTTACCAGAGCGCTCTCCACCTCAGCTGTACCAAGGCGATGGCCTGCAACATTCAACACATCTCCAAGCCTTCCAAGAAGCCAGAAATAGCCGTCCTCATCAATGATGGCTCCGTCTCCTGTGAAGAACTTTCCGAAACCATACTTGCTCCAGTATTCCTCAACATACTTCTCATGAGCATTGTATAAGCCACGGAGCATTGATGGCCATGGAGTTGTTATGACAAGGTCTCCCTTCTCTCCAGGCTTGCACACTCCATTCTCATCTCTCACCTCTGCCTGTATGCCCGGGAATGGGAATGTGGCGCTGCCTGGCTTGAGTTTTGTTACGCCTGGCAGGGGTGCTATTATGTGCATTCCCGTTTCGGTCATCCACCAGGTGTCGACAATGGGGCATCTCTCCTTTCCTATTACTTTGTAATACCAGAGCCAGGCTTCAGGATTTATTGGTTCTCCCACGCTTCCCAGCAGCCTTAAACTGCTCAGATCATGCTTCTCTATCCATTCCTCGCCCCACTTCATGGCAAGGCGGATTGCAGTTGGAGCTGTGTAGAGTATTGTAACCTTGTACTTCTCTATTATCTCCCACCATCTATCCTTGTTCGGATAGTCAGGGGCGCCTTCATATATTATGCTTGTGATACCATTGGCAAGGGGACCATAAACTATGTAGCTATGCCCAGTAATCCAGCCTATATCTGCAGTGCACCAGTAAACATCATCCTCCTTCACATCAAATACCCACTTCATGGTGGTGGCAACACCAACCATGTATCCTCCTGTGGTGTGCATAACTCCCTTTGGTTTTCCTGTCGTGCCTGAGGTATACATCAGGAAGAGCAAATCCTCAGCATCCATTTCTTCAGGCTCGCACTCTGCAGGCTGGTCCTTCATCAGCTCATGCCACCATACATCCCTGCCCTCCTTCATGTTGATTTCATTTCCAGCCCTCTTAACAACAATAACCTTCTTTATATCAAGGCCCTCTATTCCAGAATCTGTCTTGCTCTTATGGTCCAGAACCTTTCCTCTCCTGTAATATCCATCGCATGTTATCACATATTTTGAACCGGCATCCTCAACGCGCTGGCGGAAAGCCTCAGCACTAAAGCCAGCGAAAACAACAGAATGGGGGGCGCCAATGCGGGCGCATGCAAGCATGGCTATCGGCAGCTCTGGAATCATTGGGAGATAGATGGAAACTATATCGCCTTTCTTTACTCCCATGCTTTTCAGAGCATTGGCAAATTTGTTTACCTCCTCATAGAGCTGCTTGTAGGTGTATTTTCTTACCTCTCCATCCTCTCCTTCCCATATATATGCAATCTTGTCTCCCTTGCCCTTCTCAATCCATCTATCAAGACAGTTATATGAAGCGTTTAACTTTCCATTTATAAACCACTTGTAGTAAGGCTCATCTACCTCCAGAACCTTATCCCACTTTTTGAACCACTCAATCATCTCCTCTGCTCTCTTCTCCCAGAACTTTATGTAATCCTTGCCTTCCTCATAAACTTCCTCACTCTTCACATTCGCATTCTTTTTAAACTCCTCAGGTGGTGAAAATACCTTTTGCTCTGCTATTTCGCTCATGTGCTGTGTATATAAAGTGAGTACTTAAATTTTACCGCCTTTTTACATCAATTACAATTCATTCTTTTAGATATGGAATTATGCACAAAAACTTAAACTCATTTTTGCCATTATTCTTATACCAGTGTGGAACATTTGGTTCTATATATATAAAATCTCCTGGCTTGACTTCCATTTCATCCTGGCAACATCCCACTATTCCATTTCCTTCCAGTATGAATATCTCATGCTCCCATGGATGCTCATGCCTGGGTATTACTCCTCCAGGCTCCATGGTAAAGAGACGCATTGCATATCTCTCCGCTCCCTGCTTATCTGTTATTAACCACTGTATCCATGTTTTTTCAACACCCTCCATGTCAACCTTTTCCTTCTTAACCTTGTCAATATTGCCTATGTACATAGGCATGTAACAGATTACAAAATTTAATCATTGTGGAAGGAATAGGAGAAAAACATATACCACATACAAGGATAGGAGAAGGATTCCATCATATATTCCAAGCTTCTTTCTGAATAGTAACAGCATTATGGTTATTGCATATGTGATAAAAAGATATGCAAATGATATCCCCACATTTCCCGCTATGCTCATCGATGCCACAAATGAGTATGGAAGGCCGATGCAGATGAGAATATCAAATGTATTGCTCCCTATGGCATTGGCGACAGCCATATCTCCATAGCCCTTTAACGATGCATGAACGGATGTGAATAAATCAGGCAGGCTCGTGCCAGCCGCTATTATGAGCAGCGAGAACACTGTTTCAGATATGCCAAATTCCCCGGTTATCTCTATAGTGGATTCAATGAGGTAGTTGGCGGAGATTATTATGGCAATCATTGAAAGGAGTATGTAGAGAATGTATGCCCTTCCTTTTCCCTCTCCTTTACTCCTTCCATGCCTCATCATTATGACAACGTAAAGGAAATATATCACAATGAAAACCAGGCTCTCCCATCTGCTTAGAGAGCCATCCAAGGAAAAGAGGAATAACAGAAGGATGGAAACGAGATAAAATATCCCCTCCCTTCTGACAACCTCTCTCGACACCTCCATTTTCCTTACAATTGCAGAAACGCCTATTATGACGGTTATATTGAATATGGCAGAGCCAATTATGGTGGCTATACCAATGCTGGGATGCTCCTTAATTATTGAAAAGAACGATGATGAAAGCTCAGGCATGCTGCTTGCTGCCGCCGCCATGGATGCGCCCGCTATGCCCAGGGTTATGCCATGGTGCTGCTGGAATTGCTTCACTCCTTTAACAAGCCACTCTGTGGAATATGCAAGCGTGAGCAAGCTTGCAATGAATATGAGCACTGCCACAAACTGCATTCCTGATTAAATACGCCTGCTTTAATAAACTTGTTTGAATTTTCCATGCTATTTGCTAACATTCATCAGAAAAGGGATATTAAACATGAGAGTATTCATATAACATGAATTATGAGCCTCTCTATTCCGATACGGCAAAAAGGATGAGATCATCCGAGATAAGGGAACTGCTTGAGCTATCTCAGAGGCCCGATGTCATATCATTTGCGGGCGGTCTGCCAAATCCTGATTCATTTCCAATAGATGATGTGAGGAGGATACTCAATAAAGTGCTTGATGAACAGGGAAGCAGGGCTCTGCAGTATGGGCCGACGGAAGGCATAAAGGAATTCAGGGAGGTAATAGCAGAGTTTGTTTCAAAGGATGGAATAGATGCATCTACAGAGAATGTTCTCATAACCTCTGGCTCACAGCAGGCTCTGGATATAATTAGCAAGATTTTCCTGGATAAGGGGGATGTCATAATTGTTGGGCTGCCAACATATCTTGGAGGAATAAACTCATTTCTTGCATATCAGGCCTCGCTTGAAGGAGTGCCTGTCGATGAGAATGGAATGAATGTGGATATGCTGGTGGAAAAAATTGAAGAGCTCAGAAAGAAGGGAAAGAGAATAAAGATGATATACACCATTCCAACATTTCAGAATCCTGCCGGAGTGGAGATGAGCGAGGAGAGGAGGAAAAGGCTTGTTGAAATATCAGAAGAATATGAAATACCTGTTCTTGAAGACGATCCATATGGAAAGCTCAGATTTGAAGGAGAGCCACTCAAACCAATCAAGGCATTTGATGATAATGGAAATACAATATACATGGCAACATTTTCCAAAATACTCTCACCCGGCATAAGGCTGGCGTATGTTGTTGCTTCAAAGGAGCTTATAAGAAAGATGGTGATAGCAAAACAATCCATGGATTTGTGCACTTCCACACTCACACAGCTTCTCGGATACCATTACATAAAGGAGGGTTATGTGGATAAACAGCTTCCAAAAATAATAGACATGTACAGAAAGAAGAGAGACCTGATGCTCGCTGCCATGGAAAAATACTTCCCCAGAGAATGCAAATGGACAAAGCCGAGAGGAGGAATGTTCATATGGGTTGAGTGTCCTGAAGAGGTGAGCACCGTGGAGATGTTTGATGAAGCTGTGAAAAACAAAGTTGCATATATACAGGGAAGGGCATTCTATGTGAATGGAGGCGGACAGAACACAATGAGGCTGAACTTCACAAATGCACAGGACGAGCAGATAGAAGAAGGGATAAGAAGGCTTGGAGAAGTTATAAGGAAGAGGGTTAAATAATTTTAACAAGCCTGGTATATCCATAGCCAGTTATAACCCTAATCCATCCTGAAAGCATTTCATCTATTCTTTTATCTCCAGTATCAACATGCAGTGCTTCTATACCCTGCAATTTCAATGGTGTTGCCACAATGATGATATTGTTTTTTCCTACTCTCTTTATAACCTCACTGCTTATCTGCTGATTTCCCCTTCCAAAAATAA
>JAGGXW010000017.1 GCA_021162815.1 Thermoplasmata archaeon
ATATTTTAATAACTGCACCCCATCCCCTTTTTGCATTTTAATCACCTATAAATGCATGATGGGGTGGGGTGCATATTTTTATCGAAAAATTTCGTTAAGTTAACAGCACCCCTCCCTTGACAAAAAGATTATATATTATTTGGAAATACAATTTCAGCATGGTAACAGTGGAGGAAAGTTTGTGCAGGATAGAAATAATGAAGCAGGGCCAGGAATTCATAGCCAGAGCTGAAACACAAGGAGGCGTTAAGGAATACAGAAACACTGTCTTTGAGGACATGTTGAGAGAGCTGTTCATAGATTTACAGGAGGAATTCGGAGAATTCTGATGGTGGTTAAGGAAAGGAGAGGGAGAAAGAGATATATTTTATTCATTTCAGATAAAAAAGTTGATATCGCAGCGAGAATAGTTTACAGGGAGGGGAATTTTGGAATAGCAAGATGCTGGCATAGAGAGGTTAATAAAACAAGAAATGCTCTTGAAAAAGCCGGGGCAAGAACCCTGAAAACATCTGGCACGATAAAGAAATTGAAAGAGTATATCAGTAAGTTTTTGCCAGGCGGAGCAGTTTAGTTGCCCTCATACCGCATATGGGGCATGTTCCGTCCACCTCTTCATGGGAGTATGGCACTCCAAGGCTTTTCATATCAAGCCTTTCCTCCATTTCCTTGCCGCACTCTTCCTTACCACACCACGGTATTTCCACAATTCCCTCCGCTTCCTCTATTTTCTCAAGTCTCTTTATGTTCTCCTCCATGAGTTTCTTTGCTTTTTCGTAAATCCTCTCATCGAATTCTTTCAATTCTTCCTCTATTTTCTCAATCTCATTTTCCGGCAGTCTTTTCTTTACCCCGTCTCTGGTTACAATGGTTATCACATTATTTTCAATATCCTTTGGTCCTATTTCTATTCTGATGGGAATGCCCTTAAGCTCCCAGTCATAGAATTTGTTGCCAGGGGTTTTATCTCTATCATCAATCAGACACTCTATTCCTATCCTCTTCAATTCCTCTTCAACACTCCTGCATTTCTCCATAACCTTATCCTCCCATCCCTTGAATATTATTGGTATTATAACCACCTTTATTGGAGCTATTGATGATGGTAGCACTATCCCCTTTTCATCTCCATGAATTCCAATAATGGCTCCGAGAACACGTTCTGACATTCCGTACGTTGTCTGATGGCAGTAGTAATGATTTCCATCAATTCCTTCATATTTTATCTCAAAAGGTATGGAAAAATTCTGTCTGTACTGGTGTATTGAGCCAACCTGCAGGGCTTTCATTGATGGCATGAGAATATCAAGCCCTATTGAATAATGAGCCCCTGCAAACTTATCCCAGTCAGGCCTTATGCTTGCTATAAATGGAAGCGAAAGTTTTCTGAAAAATCTTTCAGCTATCTCCATATCTTCCTTTATCTGTCTTTCAGCATCTTCAAAATCTTCATGAGCTGTATGGGCTTCAAAAAAATGTATTTCCCTTACCCTCAGAAAAGCTTTTGTCATCTTTGTTTCATATCTGAAGGTGTTGACAATCTGAAATATTTTGAATGGCAGATCAGCATGGGAGCGTATCCATAAAGAGAACATGGGATATATTGCTGTCTCGGACGTTGGTCTTAGAAGCAGCCTTTCATCAAGTTCGTTTTTTCCTGCATGGGTCACCCAGTACACTTCTTCATTAAAACCCTTTATATGCTCGGCCTCTTTCTTGAAGAAGCTTTCAGGAATAAGAAGGGGAAAATTAACTTCATTATGTCCTGTCTTTTCCATTTCCTCTCTTATTATGGCATCTATATTTCTCATTATTTTCCATCCATAGGGCAGCCACACATTCATTCCCTTAACCGGATATCTTTTATCACACAACTCTGCCCTTTCCACTACCTCATTGTACCATTCATCAAACTCTCTCATGTTAAATTGGAAATGTGAATATATTTAAAAAAGATGTTCTTTTCCTTTCATCTTTTTCTTCATCTCCTCTTCCGGAAGACACAGTTTGCATATCCCGAGCATTGTCCAGTAATCGGAGGAGCATACCTTTCTCCCGCACCTTATACACCTGTATTTTGCCTCTCTGATTCCACATATTTCACACATTCCTGTTATCTCCTCTTCCTTCTCAATTTCCTCATCTACCATGGTACATCCTTTAACTTTAATAGGTAGGCCATTATATTTGTTGCTAAATGAATCAGCGGAGTTATGATAAGGATGCATGCAATATGAACCATGCTCACATGTTCTGTAAACCAGTTGCTTTCTCCATATACCATGATGCATATGACATATGTAAAAATCAGCGCTCCCAGAACAAAATCAATCTGGTCAAGCAGGGGAAGCATTTTTCCTCTTTCAATTCCTACTCTCCTCTTCAGAAAACTCTCTGCAAGATCACCAAGAAGCGCCCCGCATGAAAGCGAGAAAATAACAATCAATGGCATAGTTCCATAATAAGGAAAGGCGTTCATTATCACTCCCGCCGCCATGCCTGCCAGGCAGCCTCCTGTAAATCCTCGCCAGGTTTTGCCTCTCCCGAATATTTCCTTTCCTTTCCATTTTTTGTTGAAGTCTATGGGTGTTCCTCCTCCAAATACGACAGCGCTTCCGTTGGCGATATAGGCGGGCAGGATGAGCCATATTGATTGCAGCACTATATCGAGCATTCTCCCCTCCTCGCTACAACCGTTCCTGCAATAAAATCTCCTATTCTCTGCTTTTTGCTACTCAATCCAATCATTATGAGGCTGAGTGCATAGAAGAATGCGAACATGTCAAGAAATCTTAATATGTTTCTTGTGAATATATCCATGAAATCGGCTTTTTCCATATTCTCCTTTCTTATTTCAAGCAGGAAAAAGGATTTTCCAATTGTTGTTGATGTGAGGTATTCCATTATTATGAAGTAAAATAGCTGGTATATGAAAAAGCTAACAGCCATGGTCTTTATGAATGAGCCAAATACATGAAATATTGATGTTATTACAGATAAACCAAATATGATTGCGGAGTCAATTAAAAATGCAAGCACTCTTTCCTCTTCCCCACCATAACATCTCTTCATTGCCTTCCCAATCTTCTTCTCTATCTCATATGCAATCTTTTTCAATTTCGAAAATGAATAGGAATAAAGCATTCTGGCATAGTCATCAGGTATTCCATATTTATTTATGTCCACGAATCTTGCTGCAACATTTATTTCTTTTCTGATTTTTTCCATCAGCTCCTCTCTTCTATCTCTCCTCCTTTTCCTTGCCGTTAGAAATGCAAGCACAAATGAAATAAGGCCTGCGATGTAAACCATATCGTACATTCCAGCTCCTCCTATAGAGCCTTCGAAAGGATGGGAGAAGATTTCAGGGAGGTGGAGAAAATCTCCTCCTATTATGACTCCATATGTTGCAACAATATAGGCATATCCCGCAGATAGAGCATCTCTGTAATAAAGAAGTAATGCCAGCAGAAAGGAGAGAATGGATGGAATTAAGAAGTATGGAAAATATGAGACCACTCCATGTTCTGTCACATTTGTCACCATGAATGTTGATGCCCCCACGATTATTATTCCCGCAAGTATCTCTGCAAATGAATATCTGTTGTGGTAGATTAAATAAAAGGACAGTATGAGGGGTATTATCGCTCCTCCAATGTTGAACGCAAGTAGATAATCCTTATACACAAATACGGGCATGTTGAAAAATGCTGTGGAGAAGGAGCCGAGAAGGAGCAGGCCGACATCTCTCTTTCCCATACCTATTGTGCTGAATGTGGGCGAGTAAAGAAAAAAAAGCAGGGCTATTAAGCCCATCAGAATGAGTGGAAATGCAATGAATAGAATAACTTCCATCATATTATTGCGAACACCCTTATTGATGATGATGCCTCATTGCCCACCCTGTCATATGCAATGGCCTTTATCTCGTACCATCCTATTATGCCTCTCCACTCCATGGAATATGGTTCGCTTTTATCGCTTTTCTCCAGATGCCCATCAACGTAGAATTCCACTCTGTCCATGAATGTATCTTCTGCACTCGCATTTAGGTCAATTTTTCCTATGACGATGGTGTTATTATTTCTTATTGGGGATATATCCCTGTTGAAAATGTAGAGATGCCCCTTTAACGGTTTTTCAATTTTAATTTCCGGAGGTGTGTTATCAAATATGCAGTATGTATCTGCCACATCTGGCAATTTCTCACTTCCATTAACCGCACTGCAGAACTCGTACCATCCATCTCTATCAGGATAAAACACCCAGTGGTATGGGTATGATGATGTCCCGTAATAATGCCACTGTCCCACTCCAAAGTAACTCTTTGTTCTGTAGTATAGAGAGACATTCACATCCGTGCTTCCATAAACGGTGGCATAGACATCCACCTTATTTTTTGCGATGTTTGTGTCCGTATATGCTCTTGATGTTCCCTCCATGGGCTGGAGTTGAATACTCGGATCACCGAGCATGTTGAATTCCTCCACAGTAAGCCTGTCTGTTGAGGACATCATGGCATGTATTATGTAATCCTCCTTCGCCATTGTAAACATCTCTCCCGTTGAACCTGCTCCATCATAGTATGCCTTGAAAAATGCCATGTCGAGGTAACCACTTAAGGCCTTACTTATCGTTTCTCCAAGATATACATAGGCAACCCTGCTGCTTCCCACATATGCTATTGCCCCACCATTGCTTTTGAGAAGAAATTCCTCTCCTATGCAGTCGGTATCATCAAATCTGTTTGTTGAACATGCCATGGCAAATACTATTGGCAGAGTATAACCATTATGAAGTTTATTTAAGTCATTTATCTCCCAGCCTCCTGTATGCCATACCATTCCTCCAGGATAACCATGGGAGGCAAAATTTACAAACATCACTCCATTGTTTATTGCTGCTGCTATTTCATCGCTTGTGGCGCCGCCGTCCTTTTCGTAGGTGTTTGTTTCGTAAAGCCTTATTACAGGGAATGGAGATATTTCATCGGCTATCTGCTCTTTCAAATACTCCCCTTCAACATTTTCCGTGTCAGGAAACAGTTCATTTCCGGTGAACATGGCTCTTCCTGGAGGCGGACTGTAATGAATTATTTTATCCACCAGTATGGAAGCATCTCCCGAATTGCTCGCAGGCAGGCGGGATAAATACACATCGGGCATAAAATCCATTCCATCCCTGCTCTCGCCATACACTCCATTTCCATTATCATCCCAGGTGGAAAATTCACCATTGGATTTGTAAACATCTGCATAGTATAAGTCGGCTGGTACATCCCCTATGGATGTGGAAACATATCTCACGGGTATTTTCTCAGCATCTCCTCCAAGGATTACATACTCTATTCCATAATTTTCCACCGCATCCTCTATGGCATGCTTTATCTTTTCCTGCACATCCCTGCCATCATATGAGGAGGAAATCTCATTTGTTGTCATAACCATTGTCTTTATTCCATTACTGTTTTTGAATGATGCAAGGGTTTCAAATGCAGATTTCATATCTGAGGTGGTTATGATGAGAAGTTTGTAATTTTCATTTACAGGGAGGCTTCCCATTCTGTAATCAATGGTGTAATCAATATCTGCCTTAACTATACTTCCATTATCTATGCGATAGGGGTAAATGAAAATTGATAGAAATAATGATGGCTCTCCTTTCCATATTCCTCTTGCCACTCTGTAATCATACCATGTGTTGGGGTAAGAAGCCAGATTTCTTACAATCTTACCATCCAGAGATGCCATTTGTGGAGAGGGTGGCAACTTAATATTTACAGGGTGTATATTATTAACGCTGAATTTAACACCATTTATCTTACTCCCGGCGGGAAATACATACACATCTGTTTTGTATGGAAGTGCAGGCTTCCCCTCCACGTAAATGTAGCTCCACCTTTCATCAAGTTTCAGCGGCTCTGCTCTTGCATCTCTCTCAAATGCCACATATGATGGAAATATGAGGAGAATGGCTATGGCAGCTGCAATAAATTTCATATTCATTATATGGGGAGCAAATTAATATTTTGCCCCTCCCTTCATTATTTCCTCGTATCTTTGCTCAATCTCCTTCATGAGTTCATCTGCAATTTCATTATGTGTGAATGCATCTGCCTTGGCAGCCATGGATATTTTTGTTGCCAGCATCCTTGCTATTTTGCCTCTCTTCTTTTTCGGAGCTTTATTGACAAGTTCATGCATGAATATTATTCCATGCTTTGGAGGCAGGCTACCATCTTTAATGTGCCTGAAAAGTGCCTTCTCCGCTCCAAGAAGCTGAATTGTGCCGGCGGGCATCATTGCCAGCTTATCTATGCCCCCTGCCATCGCGACGAGCCTTGCCGCTATCTTGTGTCCAACTATTTTACTCACATTTGGTGCTATCTCCTTCATTGCCTGCTCAATATACTCATCAAGCATTTTTTTTGCATCCTCAAGCTCATCGAAAATTTTAACCATCTTTCTTATGGCATTCCTTTCCATCCTGTCTATCTCTTCATCTCCTATTTTGATATTTTTCACATCTTCAATATCCTTGAATTTTCCAAAAAAGCCGTACCAGCTTGATAGTCTTTCCATTATTATGTTCTCCATCTTTATTATGTCATCCAGGGCATGTATTGCCTCCGCAATTCTTCTGTGCCTTTCCAGTCCTTCCTCCTTTATTCTTTTCTCTGCCACCTTTATGCACGCATCTCTCAGCATTTCTATTGTGTAACCATATTCCCCATACCCTATTCTGATTCTTCCATTCTCCGATAATTTTCCTATGCTTCTCAATCTGGGAGTGCTCACATATGGATTATATGAGGAGAATTCTCTCTCCTCCTCCAGCACCTCTCCCTTCTGAATTTTGTACAGCCTCTCCGCTATTTCATCAGCATTCTTCGGGAAGAGTCTTTTATCCACTATCTTTCCATCATCACACAGAAAAACACCGAACCATCTTGTTATTAAATGCACCACTAATTTATATGGAAAATGTATTTAAAAATATGCTTGAAGTGAGTGTTGCGGGGCTGAGAATGAAAAACCCACTCATGCTTGCATCAGGTATTCTTGATATGAGCAGAGAGTTGATGGAAAGATTGAATGATGCTGGAGCAATTGTTACCAAATCTGTTGGAATTGAAGAAAGGCATGGCTACAAAAATCCAACGGTGTATGAGCTTCCATGCGGACTTCTCAATTCCATGGGTCTTCCCAATCCAGGAGTGGATGCGTTCATTGAGGAGTTGAAGAATGCAAAAATAGATGTTGTTGTTGGAAGCATTTTTGGAGGAGATGCTGAGGAGTTTGCTCTCGTTGCGGAGAGGATAGCTCTCTATGTTGATGCCATAGAGATGAATATGAGCTGTCCCCATGCAAAGAAACTTGGAGCCGAATTTCCGGATGATGAGATTGAGGAGGCTGTGAAGGCAGTTAAGTCGAGAGTGAAAAAGCCGGTGTTTGTCAAGCTTGGTATGGAAAATCTTATTTCAAGGGCTACAGAAGCAGTTAATGGAGGAGCAGATGCTCTTGTTGCCATAAACACCATAAAGGCCATGGCAATAAACATTGAGTTTGGAGTGCCTGTGCTGTCAAACAAATTTGGAGGTTACTCTGGTAAAGGAATAAAGCCTATTGGCGTGAGATGCGTTTATGAACTCTCCACAAATTTTGATATTCCCGTGATTGGTGTGGGTGGAATTGAAAATGGAGAGGATGTAATAGAATATATGATGGCAGGGGCATCTGCTGTGCAGATTGGAACTGCATTGATGAAGAATATTAACATATTTTCAGAATTGGCTGACAATATTTCAGTATGGCTTGAAGAACATGGTTATGATGATATTAACGAAATTGTTGGCATGGCATTAAAAAAATAATTTAAAAAAAGAAGGGAGAGAGATTTAATATATTCCCTGGTCTATCATGGAGTCAGCTACCTTTACGAATCCTGCAATATTGGCTCCGGCAATCAGGTCTCCAGGATATCCATACTTCTCTGCATACATTGCGCTCTTCTTGTATATGTCAACCATTATGTCATGCAGTTTCTTGTCCACTTCCTCTGCCGTCCACTGAAGCCTTATGCTATTCTGTGACATTTCCAGGCCGCTCACAGCCACACCACCAGCGTTTGCAGCCTTGGCAGGTCCTATCATCACATCATTGTTCTGGAAGTACTCTATTGCCTCCAGAGTTGTTGGCATGTTGGCTCCTTCTACCACTGCCATCACTCCAGCATCCACCAGCTTCTTTGCATCATCTAATGTGATTTCATTCTGGGTTGCACATGGGAATGCTATGTCAGCCTTATCAACAATCTCCCATGCCTTCTTTCCTGGATAGAAGTCAAGTCCAAACTTCTCTGCAACTTCCTGCAGTTTTCCATGCTTTATTGCCTTTGTTTCATATACAGCCTGCCATATCTCATCATTTATTCCATCTGGAAGATACATTGCTCCCTTTGAATCAGACAGTGTGAGGACCTTTCCTCCAAGTTCTGTTACCTTCTTTGATGCAAACTGTGCCACATTTCCGCTTCCGGATATTGCCACATTCTTTCCATTCAGATCTGTTCCCTTTGACTTGAGCATTTCCATCAGGAAATATGTCGCTCCATATCCTGTTGCTTCAGGTCTTATCAGTGAGCCACCCCAGTTAAGTCCCTTGCCTGTAAGCACTCCCTCAAATCTGTTGACTATCTTCTTATATGCTCCAAAGAGATATCCTATTTCCCTTCCTCCAACACCTATATCTCCTGCAGGTACATCTGTGTTGGGTCCAATATGTCTGTAAAGCTCGCTCATAAAAGCCTCGCAGAATCTCCTTACCTCTGCATCACTCTTTCCATGCGGATCAAAATCTGAACCTCCCTTGCCACCCCCCATTGGAAGTCCTGTGAGGGAGTTCTTGAATATCTGTTCAAATCCCAGGAATTTGAGAATGCTTAAATTTACTGTTGGGTGGAATCTCAAACCCCCTTTATATGGTCCTATGGCACTGTTGAATTCCACTCTATAACCTCTGTTAACATGTATCTCATGATTATCATCTTCCCAGGAGACACGGAACATTATCACTCTCTCTGGCTCTGTTATCCTTTCAAGAATCTTGTGTTTCATATACTTTGGTTCTTTTTCAATTACAGGTATCAGGGATGTCAGTACCTCTGTTATTGTCTGGTGGAATTCTTTCTCTCCAGGGTTTTTCTCTTTAACCCTCTCTATAATACTCTCCACATACTCTTTGGCATTCATTTTTTCACCGCATGTAATGTAGGCATTAAATTTAAACTTTGATTAACAATTGTTAACATGTATCACACAAATAAATTAAATGAAAAGTTGCTTTTCCTGTGACATGAGCAGGGATGACAATGATATTTCAGGCGATAAACGGCAGCCTTACCAGCATCGGGAAGGACCTGAAGGAAAGCATAGTCTCAATGCTATTCTGCACATTTGGTGACCTGCTCACTGGAATAACCATGGGATTACTCACCAATTCTATATCTGCTCTTCCTGCCCTTATAATTTTAATTCCTCCTGCCATAGGAATGAGGGGGAATATCTTTGCATCCCTTGGCTCTCGTCTTGGAACATATCTCCATACTGGAGAACTGGTTGTTGGGAGAAAAAGCAGATTACTCAGTGAAAATATCTTTTCTTCCTTCAGCTTAACCATGGTGATGAGCATCTATCTGGGATTTGTGGCATGGTTCATAGCCAGCCATATTGGGATGCATGTTGATGTGATATCTCTCTCCCTAATATCAATAATTGGAGGTGCGTTATCTGCCTTCATCATGCTTTTCTTCACATTCATGATAGCATTTGAAAGTTTCAAGAGGGGCTGGGACCCGGATAACATGACATCTCCTCTCATAACTCTTGCAGGAGATGTTGTAACACTGCCATTATTGTTCCTTGCAATGGAAATAGTCATAAGTATGACCAATGAGGAAAGACTCATCATTTTTTCATTACTCATCATTGCATCTCTCATAATAACATTCTATCCTCTGAAGGGAAAGACATACAGGAGAATACTCCTGGAAAGCATTCCCATATTCCTTGCATGCGGATTGCTCAGCAGCTTTTCCGGTCAGATTCTGGGAAGTGGATTCGATACCATAATGGCAGCAGCAGGAATACTTACCATGGTTCCAGCATTCCTTGAGGACGGAGGTGCAATAGGTAGCATACTTGCAGCCAAATTTTCATCCCAGCTCCACATTGGTAGTATGAAACCGAGCTTCAGACCATCAAAGCATGTATTCAAACTCTTTTTAATGATGCATGTTATTGGTTTAATCATATTTCCTCTCATAGGTGTATTTGCATATGCAATAAGCATCCTGCTTCATCTTTCATCTTATTCCCTCTTCCAGATGATAATCATAGCCCTTATTGCTGGAGAAATACTCATATTCATCGCAAATAATGTGGCATATTATCTTTCAATAATTTCGTTCAGAATGGGTCTCAATCCCGATAATGTGGTAATACCGCTGCTCACAAGCGCGATGGACTTTATAGGCACTGCATCTCTTGTCGGGGTGCTATATTTACTCGGTTTTGGTTAGCAAAATCTGTATTGAAGAAACATTTCTGTTCTCTATCTCTTCCGTAGAAATCTCCACATTTTTCACATCAACGCCTGTGAGAAATCTATTTATGCTTATCTGAGCTGCATCAACTGCCGTGGAGATTGCCCTCCCTCTTGCCTTTATGAACACTTCATTTGCGCCGTTTTCAAATTCAGCCGCCACTGCAGCCGCATACTTCACCGCTGGCTTGTTTCCCACATAAATTACATTCTGCTGTTCTTCGTTCATTACATGGCAAATATTTGTGTTATATAAACTTTATTGGTGAGAGGTGCTTAAACAGCAGAGTTTTAATTTCAATTGCAGATGAAGTTTTATGATTATAAGAAATGCTTCCTTTGAGGACGTTCCTTTCGTAGCTGAAAATAATGTTAAGTTAGCTTTTGAATCTGAGGGCATAAGCATAGATTATGAAATCGCTCTGAAAGGGGCTGAAATGCTTATTGAGAATGAAAGCATGGGCTTCTATATTGTTGCTGAGAAGGATGAAAGAATAATCGGTCAGATTATGGTTACATATGAATGGAGTGACTGGAGGGCAAAGCAAATATGGTGGCTTCAGAGCATTTATGTTGTTCCGGAGTATAGAAGGAAGGGTGTGATGAGAGCAATGGTGGATAAAATAAAGGAAATGGCATTGAGGAATGATGTCCCACTCCTAAGGCTTTATGTGTATGAGGGCAATGGAAATGCAATGAAGACATATGAAGCCATGGGTATGATGAAGGCACCATATCTCATGTATGAAATGGAAGTGGAGCAAAAATAGATTTAAATCACTTTCTATTACCATTCTATGAAATATGTTAGGACCATTGCCATATTCCTTGTGGCCGTTTTTATGATGAATGGCTATTATGCTGGCTATAAGGGCTATTCAATGTATGGAAGTAGTGGAAAGGAAGCAAAAAAAGAATTTGTGGAAACATTTCAATTTAACTTTTCCTCTCCTGGCCTGGAGGAGAATGGAAAATCAGTTGATTTCAATATTCCAGAATGCAATTCATTTGATTACAATGATGGCATGCCTGTTTTGCCATCAAAGCATGTTGTTCTCACATTTCCAGCAGGCACAAGAATAGAGAGTATAGAATGGAAGGTGGAGAATGTAACATTTGGGAAATTCAATTTCAATGCCAGCATCTCTCCATCGGCGAGATTCATTAATAATGGAAAGGAGGCAGGAAAAGCATATAACTTTTCCATATATCCAGATGACTGGGTGAAGTACAGGATAGGAATGGGAATAAGCAATGGAAAGAGAGTTGTTTTTTTGCCAGTCCACATTTATCCCATGCGCATTGCTCTGAATGGTAGCATGATGTTCTCTTCATCCATCTCCATCAGAGTTGAGTATGAATTAAAGCCTGTTGAATTTGGCGATGTATATGATATGGTGGTAATAGCTCCGGAGGAATACAGGGATTTGCTAAATAAACTCGTGGAATACAAGAATGAGCGTGGCATTAGAACAAAATTTGTAGGCGTGGATGAGATTTATAACGGAAAGTATTTTTCAGCTAAGGGGAGGGATAATCCAGAGAAAATAAAATATTTTCTGAAAAATGCCATTGAGCAGTGGGGAATAAAGTATGTCATGCTAGTTGGAGATTTATCCCTCGTACCTTCAAGGAAAGTATACAGCTTTGTGTGGGGCAGAAATGGAATGTATTCTGATTATTACTATGCGGATATATATGATGTTAACGCCTCTTTCTGCAGCTGGGACAGCAATGGAAACAACAGGTTTGGAGAGACGGGGGATAATGAGGATAAGGTTGATTTATATGCTGATTTGTATGTTGGAAGGCTTTTATGCTCAAGCACAGCAGAGGTTGAAACAATGGTTAATAAAATAATCACCTATGAGGAAACTGCATATAACAGCAGCTGGTTCAAAAGAATAATTTTAATGGGCGGGGATACATTTCCGAAGTGGAATGATATTGCTGAAGGAGAGGTTGTAAATACGTGTGTTGAAGAAGCCACACCCGATTTTGAGCATGTAAAGATACAGACATCTCTTCACAACTTTCATCCCAGGAATATAAATAAAATCTGGTCTGAAGGAGCTGGATTCATATGCTACTCTGGCCATGGATTCGAATACGGCTTTGGAACATATCCGAAAGACAGGAGAAGAATGATAAAGTACTATACTCCATATCTCCTTGGAGTTCATAATGGAGAGAAGCTACCAATAATCTTCTTTGACGCATGTCTTACAGCAAAACTTGATTATTACATGCTTGGTAATAAGAAGATTCCATGCATTGCCTGGTATCTTGTAAAGAAGCCTGATGGAGGGGCAATAGCCACCATTGGCTCAACCGAATCTGCGACAACAACTGTAACTGCGTGCGGCCCCACGGGGCAGGCGGGCTATCTTGATTTGCATTTCTTCATGTCTTACAGGCATGGTATCAGGCTATCGGAGATGCTTGTGAATGCAAAAAATGATTATCTCAATGACATTACCGCTGGCAAGGCAGATGACAGGCTTTACAAGATGACGCTTGAGCAGTTCATACTGCTTGGTGACCCAAGCCTTATGGTTGGAGGATATGAAGAGAGGTAAAAATTATATATGCAGAAACTCTATGTGGATGCAGGGCCTGTAGCTCAGCTAGGTAGAGCACCTGGCTTTTAACCAGGTGGCCAGGGGTTCGAATCCCCTCAGGCCCGTAAAATTTCTCTTTTAAATTCCTCCGATTTCAAAATTAACCCAAAAGTTAAAATATTAGATGCTATATATCTGCCAGAACATGAAGTTTGATATCCTGAAACACTCCCTCGTCCCGCACCATGAGATATTGTCTGAAGAAGAAGTTGAAAAATTGTTGAAGACATATAATATAAAGAAAAGTGACCTCCCTCAAATGCTTGATACTGATCCTGTGGCTAAAGCCATAGGTGCGAAGGAGGGGGATGTTGTAAAAATAGTTAGGAGCAGCCCAACTGCTGGAGAGAGTGTTGCATACAGGCTAGTTGTTAAAAGGGAGATAATATGAGGGAAGTAATAGATGCGTTTTATAGGGAAAGGAGTGTTGTAAATCATCATATAGCATCATTTAACGATTTTCTGGAGAGAAGATTGCAGAACATAATAGATTCCACAAGAATTGGAGAGGGAGAGGGACTGGAGAGGGGCTACATTCATCCTGATATAGAGGGGTATAAAGTAAAGCTGGGAAAAATAACGGTTGGAAGACCTGTTGCAAGGGAGGCAAATGGTGAGGAGCATCCCATAACCCCAATGGAGGCAAGATTGAGGGATTTGACTTACGAAGCCCCGGTCTATCTTGAATTCATTCCTGTTATAAATGGCATAGAGGGTCAGCCTGAGGAGGCAAGAATAGGGAAAATACCCATAATGGTAAAATCAAAGAAATGTAATCTTTCAAGAGAGGTTCTTGAAGAGGAAGAAGGAAGAAGGTTAAGTGATGCAGAATATGAGAAAAAGCTGATAGAATTGCAGGAAGACCCTCTCGATCCGGGTGGATACTTCATAATAAATGGTACGGAAAGAGTTCTCATCACTCTTGAAGACCTTGCCCCTAACAGAGTACTCACAGAGAAAACCAACAGATATGGGTATGAGGTGGAAACTGCCAAGGTGTTTTCCCAGAAAGAGGGATTCCGTGCATTGATTGTTGTTGAAAAAAGGAAGGATGGAATACTGATGACAACCCTTCCAAATGTCGCAAATCCCATTCCTCTTGTCATACTTCTCCGTGCTCTGGGCCTGGATTCTCAAACCCTCTTTGACAACATGACCTCTTATCCTGAAACAGAGGTGTTTGTTCTCGCCAACATCGAGGCGGCGGAGCAGGAATATGGCGTTACAAATGAAGAGGAAGCCATAGAATACATAGGGAAGAAAATTGCAGGCGGGCAGGCAAAGGAGTACAGAAAGGAGAGAGTTAAAGAACTCCTTGATAAAACATTGCTTCCTCATCTCGGAAATGAGACAGAGGACAGGATAAGGAAAGGGATTTTCCTTGCCAGAATGGGACAGGCTGTGCTTGAGCTTGCTCTTGGATATAGAGAGGAGGATGATAAGGATCATTATGCAAACAAGCGTTTGAAACTTGCTGGAGATTTGATGGAGGATCTCTTCAGAGTTGCATTTGTGGCTCTTGGAAAGGATTTGAAGTATCAGCTGGAAAGGCTCTACACAAGAGGAAAGAATCTTGAGGAGATAAGAATAAAGCCCTATATAAGGCAGGAGGTTTTCAATCAGAGGATAGGTCATGCCATGGCCACAGGTAACTGGGTGGGAGGCAGGACAGGCGTGAGTCAGTTGCTTGATAGAACCTCTAACCTTTCCACCATAAGTCATCTGAGAAGGGTTAACTCACCTTTAACAAGGTCACAGCCTCATTTTGAGGCAAGAGATTTGCATTCCACTCACTGGGGAAGGCTTTGTCCAAATGAAACACCAGAAGGTCCAAACTGCGGTCTGGTGAAAAATCTCGCTCTTACTGTAGAGATATCTGAAGGCTATCCCGAGGAGCTTGTTGAGGAAGAGCTAAAGAAAATGGGATTGCAGGAAGTCAAGAAAGATTTGAAGGGAGCGAGAGTTTATCTCAACGGAGATTTAATAGGACTTCATCCGGATGGAAAGAAATTCGTTGAAGAGTTGAGAAGGAGAAGAAGAAAGGGAGAGATAGACAGGGAAATAAATGTCTGCTATTATGAGGAGAGCAATGATGTTGTTATAAACTGCGATGCTGGCAGGGTTAGGAGGCCTTTATTCGTTGTCGAGAATGGAAAATTGCTCTACACCAAAGAAATGCAGGAGAAGGTGAAGAAGGGAGAGATGAGCTGGAGTGATCTGATAAACAGTGGTGTGGTTGAATACATAGATACTGAAGAGGAGGAGAATGCATACATTGCATTGAATGAGAAGGACATAACGAAGGAACATACCCACATGGAAATTGATCCTCTCTGCATTCTCGGTATAGGAGCAAGCCTTGTTCCATATGCAGAGCATAACTCCTCACCCCGTATTACCATGGGAGCAGGAATGGGCAAGCAGAGCTTGGGTTTTGCAGCTGCCAACTACAGGCGCCGCCCCGACACCAGAGGACATCTGCTTCATTATCCAGAAGTGCCGATTGTTAAGACTCATTCCGCACGCTATATAAACTTTGAGCGCCGCCCGGCAGGGCAGAATTTTGTTGTTGCGGTGATTTCATTCCATGGATACAACATGGAGGATGCTCTGATAATGAACAGGGCATCAATAGACAGGGGGCTGGGAAGAAGCACATTTTTCAGAACATATTCTGCTGAGGAGCAGCGTTATCCTGGAGGCCAGGAGGACCATTTCGAGATACCTGATCCAGAGTGCAGGGGTGTGAGGAGCGAGGAAGCATATGTTCATCTGAGTGAGGATGGACTTATATCTCCTGAGGCTGAAGTTAAGGGAGGAGATGTTCTTGTTGGAAAGACCTCTCCACCCAGATTTCTTGAGGAGCCGACAGATGTTCTTGTCCCTCAGAAGAGGAGAGAGACATCCATAACGGTGAGGCATGGAGAGAAGGGAGTTGTTGATACTGTCGTGCTGTCAGAATCTGTGAATGGAGCCAGAATGGTGAAGATAAAGGTGAGGGATGAGAGAATACCGGAGCTTGGAGATAAATTTGCATCAAAGCACGGGCAAAAAGGAGTTATTGGATACATAGTTCCTCCCGAGGATATGCCCTTCACCGAAGATGGAATTGTTCCTGATTTAATCATAAATCCCCATGCCATTCCAAGCAGAATGACGGTGGGGCATGTTCTTGAGATGATAGGTGGAAAAGTCGGAGCCTTAGAAGCGAGAAGTGTTGATGGAACTCCATTTTCCGGAGAGCCTGAAAAGGTGCTGAGGGAAGCGCTTGTGAGAAATGGGTTCAAGCACAATGGAAAGGAAGTTCTTTATGATGGAGAAACCGGCTTGATGTATCAGGCAGATATATTTGTCGGAGTCATCTACTATCAGAAACTTCATCACATGGTGGCAGGAAAGATGCATTCAAGAAGCAGAGGTCCTGTGCAGATACTCACCAGGCAGCCAACGGAAGGCAGAGCAAGAGACGGAGGCCTGAGATTTGGAGAGATGGAAAGAGATTGCCTGATAGGACATGGAGCATCCATGATAATAAAGGAGAGATTGCTTGAACAGTCTGATTTAACGGTCCAGTATGTTTGCGAGAACTGCGGTCACATTGCATTCAAGACAAGGAGAGGTTTCCTCCGTTGCCTGGCGTGTGGTGATAATGCCAGAATATATCCTGTTGAGATGAGTTATGCATTTAAACTCCTGCTTGAGGAGCTGCAATCTCTCATAATTGATCCAAAACTTGTATTGAAGGAGTTGGTGTAAAATGATAACAAAATCAAAGAAGGTTATAGATAAAATAAGCTTTGGCCTGCTCTCCCCAGATATGATAAGGAGAATGTCAGCGACGAGAATCATCACTCCTGACACATACGATGAGGACGGATTTCCAATTGAAATGGGTTTGATGGATCCTCGCCTGGGTGTCATTGAGCCAGGGTTGAGATGCAAGACATGCGGGCAGAAGGTTAAGGATTGCCCAGGCCATTTTGGTCATATAGAGCTTGCAATGCCTGTAATTCATGTTGGTTTTGTTAAAACAATACATAATGTTCTTAAGGCAACCTGCAGGAGCTGCGGAAAGTTATTGCTTACCGACGATGAGGTTGCAAAGCTCAGGGAAGAATATGAAATTGCTTTAAAGAAGGGCAAGAGCATATCAAATTTTGCCAAGGAAGTTGTTAAGAGAGCAAGCAAAGTTAGTAAATGCCCTCATTGTGGAAAGGAAGTTCATACCATTGAGCTTGATAAGCCCACAACATTCAGGGAAGATGGAAGAAAGCTCACTCCATCAGAAATAAGAGAATGGCTTGAAAAGGTGAGCGATGCTCTCGGAGACGATTTGAAACTCCTTGACATAAATCCAGAGGTAGCGAAGCCAGAGTGGATGGTTTTGACTGTACTCCCTGTCCCTCCTGTTACAACCAGACCCTCCATAACTCTTGAGACAGGGGAAAG
The DNA here is from genome assembly GCA_021162815.1 of Thermoplasmata archaeon. Classification (GTDB taxonomy): domain Archaea; phylum Thermoplasmatota; class E2; order UBA202; family JdFR-43; genus JAGGXW01. The sequence continues at coordinate 17,672 of JAGGXW010000017.1, forward strand.
GAGCGAGGATGATCTCACCCACAAACTTGTTGATATAATAAGAATAAATCAGCGCCTGCAGGAGAACAGGGATGCTGGGGCTCCCCAGCTTATCGTCGAAGATTTGTGGGAGCTGTTGCAATATCATGTAACAACATATTTTGATAATCAGACAAGTGGAATACCTCCGGCAAGGCATAGAAGTGGAAGGGCTCTGAAAACACTTGCCCAGAGGCTTAAGGGTAAGGAAGGAAGGTTCAGAAGCAATCTCTCTGGCAAGAGAGTTAATTTTTCAGCAAGAACAGTCATCTCACCTGATCCGAACATAAGTATAAATGAGGTTGGCATTCCAATAAAGATTGCCAAGGAGCTTACGGTACCAATAAGAGTCACGCCATCCAACATAGAAAAAATGAAAGAGTTGGTTGCAAGAGGTCCTGAGCCCGAGTTGCCAGAGGGCGTCGTTTATATGCCGGGTGTAAATTATGTTATAAGACCTGATGGCAGGAGAATAAGAGTCACACCCGAGAATGCTGAAATGATAGCGGAGAAGCTTGATGTTGGTTCAATAGTGGAGAGACAGCTTCAGGATGGAGATATTGTTCTATTCAATAGACAACCATCTCTCCACAGAATGTCAATGATGGCTCACAAGGCAAAGATACTGCCATATAAGACATTCCGTCTCAATCTTGCTGTTTGCCCTCCATACAATGCTGACTTCGATGGAGATGAGATGAATCTTCATGTTCTTCAGAGTGAGGAAGCCAGAGCGGAGGCTGAAATCCTTATGAAGGTGCAGGAGCACATACTCAGCCCGAGATTTGGAGGGGCTATAATTGGTGCCATTCATGATCATATTACGGGATGCTTCCTGCTCACCTACGGCAATAGAAAGTTCAGCAAGAACCAGGCAATGAGAATACTTGCCTATGCTGGTTATAGAGGAGAGGTAAAGGACGAGATGACTGGCAAGGAGATATTCAGCAAGATACTTCCAAAGGAGCTTAGCCTGGAGTACAGAGCAAAGCTCTGCTCTGGTAGCGATGAGGAATGCAGAAAATATGATGCTTATGTTGTGATAAAGAATGGGGAGCTTATTGAAGGGGTCATAGATGAAGCAAGTATAGGAGCTTTCAAAGGTAAAATTGTGGAATATATAGCCAGAAATTATGGGAGTGATGCTGTCAGGGAATTCATAGACAGGGTTACAAAGCTGGGAATCGCTGCAATAACCACCATAGGCTTCACCACAGGCATAGATGATGAGGATATTCCTGAGGAAGCTCAAATGCAGATTATGGAGGTTCTTGAAAAGGCAAAGCAGAAAATACAGGATCTCATAAGGGCTTACAGAGAGGGAGAACTTGAGCCCATTCCCGGTAGAAGTCCCGAAGAGACGCTTGAAATGGAGATAATGCGCGTCACAGGTAAGGCAAGAGACCAGACTGGAGAGATAGCCAGCAAGCATCTCGGTATGGATAACTCTGCCGTCATAATGGCAAGGAGCGGTGCAAGAGGAAGCATGCTCAATCTTAGCCAGATGGCAGGCGCCGTTGGCCAGCAGGCTGTTAGAGGAGAGCGTATTCACAGAGGGTATATGGGAAGAACATTACCTCACTTCAAGAAAGGGGATCTGGGAGCAGAGGCAAAGGGTTTCGTTTCATCAAGCTATAAGCGTGGACTCACTCCAACAGAATATTTCTTCCATTCCATGGGAGGAAGAGAGGGTCTTGTGGATACTGCAGTGAGAACATCCCGCTCTGGCTACATGCAGCGCCGTCTGATTAATGCACTTGAGAACATAAAACTGGAGCAGGATGGAACTGTTAGAGATACAACCGGTAAGATACTTCAGTTCATGTATGGAGAGGATGGGGTCGATCCCATGAAGAGTATAAGAGGAAAGCCAATTGATGCTGATTTGATTATAAAGGAGGTGTTAAATGGCTAAGGCAACCGAGGATGCTCTGATAAAGAGGGGCGTGAGCAAGAAAACTGCTGCAAAGGTGGCCGAGAAATTCACACTCACCACACTCAAAAAGATTGAGTTTGATGAGCTTGCAGATGCTGTCGGAAAGAAGGCAGCCAAGGAGATTTTCGAGAAGCTCGGAAGAGAGGTGCCAGAGGAAAAGAAAGGAAAGGAGAAAAAGGAAGCCAAGAAAACTAAGACCAAGGAAGAGCCAAAGAAGGTTAAGGAGAAGAAGGCTGAAAAGAAGAGCGAGGGAGTTAAAGGAATGATAGAGGAGATAATAAAGGAAAAGAATGAATATCTTCCTCCAAGTGTGATAGATGAACTGGCATCAAAAATAGAGGGCAATGACGAGGCAATGAAGAAGATTGATAAGATTGTTGAGAGAGCCATAAAGGATTACAACAGTCATCTTATGGATCCGCTTGAGGCATGCGGAATAGTTGCTGCCCAGAGCATAGGAGAGCCGGGCACACAGATGACGATGAGAACTTTCCACTATGCTGGTGTGGCTGAAATTAATGTCACCCTGGGCTTGCCCCGTCTCATAGAAATTGTTGATGCAAGGAAGGATCCTTCCACACCAATGATGACGGTATATCTCGAAGGTGCGTATAAAGTAAATAGAGAGCTTGCAAAGCAGATGGCGAACAGGATAGAGATAACAAGGCTGATAAATATAGCGGATGTTGCCGTTGATATTGGAAATATGAAGGTTATAATCACTCCAAATATTAAGGCAATGGAAAGGAAGAATATAGAAATTGCAGATATACTGAAGGCAATGAAGAAAATAGGAAAGGCAGAGATTGTGGAGAATGGGGACATCATTGAAGTAATACCCAAGGATAAAACATACAGGGAACTGAGAAGACTGAATGATGAAATAAAGAACATAAAGATAAAGGGCATAGATGGCATAAGAAGAGCAATTATAAGGAAGGAGGGAGATGAGTATGTGATTTACACAGAAGGCAGCAATTTCGAGAAAATACTGCAGATGGAGGGTGTTGATAAAACAAGGACAACAACAAATGATATACATGCCATATACAATGTGCTGGGTATAGAGGCGGCAAGAAATGCCATAATAAAGGAGGCAAAGGACACATTGCAGGAGCAGGGTCTTGATGTTGATATCCGTCACATCATGGTTGTGGCAGACATAATGACAGAGGATGGAACAATAAGGCCTGTTGGAAGGCAGGGAGTTACAGGAGAGAAAAGCTCTGTTATAGCAAGGGCTGCATTTGAAATAACAGTTGACCATCTCCTCAAAGCAGCCAAAACAGGGGAGGTTGATGAGCTTAAGGGAGTGGCTGAGAATGTTATTGTGGGCCAGCCAATCAAGCTTGGTACAGGCTCGGTTGAGCTTGCGGTTGATATTAAAAAACTTAGAAAATTGAAGGTGGGAGAATGATATCGAAAGAGTTGTTGAGAGCTATCTCTACAGGAAAAATTATATTTGGGTATAAGATGGCAGTGAAGCATGCAGGAGATGCAAAGGCGTTCATCATCTCCTCGGACTGTCCCTACAAGGATGAAGTTATGAAGGCAGCAGGAGACAAGCCCGTTTACATCTACAAGGGCAACAACATAGAGCTTGGCGCCGCCTGCGGGAAGCCGTTTGGCGTGAGTGTGGCGGCCATCATTGATGAGGGCAAGTCCAAGATAATGGATATGATAACAGGATAGGCATGAAGGTAAAGATAAGTCAGCAGGAAATGCATTACATGGCCATTGCTGAAGGCGTTGTAAGGGCACCCATAATGGATTGCATAGAGAGGGAGAACAGAATTACATTTGTTGTTCCGAAGGGTAAGCTTGGTAAGGCTGTGGGAAAGCAGGCTCAGAACATAAAGAAGCTGGAGAAATTTTTCAAGAAGGAAGTGAGGTTCGTTGAATACGATGATGACAAGAAGCAGTTCATAATAAATCTTTTTAAACCATTCAAACTGGAGCGTGTTGTCGTTGATGAGGAGAATAACAGGGTTAGTGTTATCGTGAACGAGAGGGACAAGGGAAAGGCAATAGGCAAGGAGGGAAGAAACATAAAAATACTGAGGGAGATAGCCAAAAGGCAGCATGACATTGATGAAATCAAGGTGCTATAGCATTAATTTGGTATGAATCAGGCATGATTTGGTAAAAATAATAAATATTTTTTGAACGCTTTGAAGCATGGATAAGGAATGGATTGAAGTGGGATTGTTTGGAGAGAGCATAAAAATCTATAAAAATGGAAGGAGAAGAAGGCTTGTTGATGAGAACGGCAGAACAATAATTGAATACGAAATGGATTGAGTTGGTATCATCTTATCCTTCCATTTGAAGGATATGCTCTTTCATCATTGAATTGTTTTTCTTTACCCCTTTTCTCAACTTTTTGCTTCTGCATCTTCATTTTTTTTGATTGCTGATAGCGGAGGGCAAAAGATAGAATTGAGATATTGTCCTTATAATGAGGAAATATTTATAAATAATTGTCCTTATTATACATATGTTGATTCGAGAAGATGTGATTGATTATTTCAAAGAGTACAAACGTGTTCCCTACAATATTTTGGAGAGAGAATTAAAGATTCCATTAAACTCAAAATTCATAATATCTATAATTGGTCCAAGAAGAGCAGGTAAGACCTATTTTTTATTCTCTTTATATAATAGACTTGAAAACGCAATCTATTTAAATCTGGAAGATACCAGGTTATCTGATATCACATTTAAAGAGTTGAGGGAGGTAGTAAGAATTTTTATTGAGATGTATGGTAAAGAGCCCAAATATTTATTGCTGGATGAAATCCAAAATATAGATGGATGGGAAAAGGTGGTGAGGGAATTTCATGATTTAGAAAAATACAGAATTTTTATCTCTGGTTCATCTTCAAAATTATTAAGCAAGGAAATAGCAACGCAGTTGAGAGGAAGGGCTTTATCATTTCTTCTACTGCCCTTTAGTTTTCGAGAATTTTTAAGATTTAGGCAGTTTTCCATTGAAAGATACTTGAGCAAAGATGAAGAAGCAAAAATAAAAAATTTACTGCTAAAATATATGGAATATGGGGGTTTTCCGGATGTTATTAAAAATGAGGAGAAAATAAGGATACTCAGAGAATATTCTGACCTCATTCTCTTTAGGGATTTTATAGAACGACATAAAATAAGAAATATCGAACTGGCGAGAATGATACATAACTTTATGCTTCAGAACTATGCAAAAGAAATTTCAATTAGAAGTCTTTATGGAAAACTTAAAACAATTACGAAAGCAGGAAAGGATACAGTTTATGATTATGTATCAAAATTAGAGGATACAATGTTTTTCTTTTTCCTTAGAAAATACTCTCTCAAGGTTCATTTAAGGGAGAGCTGGCCAAAAAAAATTTATCTGTGTGATACAGGATTAACTAAAATAGTTAGATACTCTCAGGACTATGGAAGATTGATGGAAAATACTGTATTATTGGAGTTTATGAGAAAGAGAAATGAAAATCCTTTACTTGATGTTTTCTACCTTAAATTTCCGGATTATGAAGTTGATTTCGTTATTAAAGAGGGCATGGATGTTAAACAACTTATGCAGGTTACATATTCCTCAGCCAGAGATGAAATTGAAAAGAGAGAGATAAAGGCTTTGATAAAAGCTTCTGACATACTAAATTGCGACAACATGCTTATCATAACATGGGATTATGAGGATGAATTCATTGTAGAAGGAAAGAAAATAAAAGCCATGCCGTTATGGAAATGGTTGCTGAAATGATGACGGAGGGAGACAGTTTATTTATAAAAGTTCTTGAGTGTGTATGATTTAATGCCATATTTGCGGGCTATTTCAAGAAGTTTTCTATCCTCACTTATGATGGGTTCCTCTAAGGAAAGAGCGGTATGTATGTATACGGCATCATAGTAACTGATATGGTTGGTTGAAGCTATTTTATATGCATTTTTGTTTAGCCCAACTTGGATGATATTCATCAGGGATAGCACACCAGATAATATCTCAATAAGTTTATTTCCATCCTCTAATGAAATATCGTTTCTTGCCACATATTTCCATATTACATTTCCAAGTTCATACGCAGCTAAATCCAGAGTTTTTTCTCCCTGTAATTTCTCTATGCAATTTAATTCAACAGCCCGGTATATAGAGCTTGTATCAAAAATCATCTTTCTCTGTCCTCTCTTATTAATATGGTTACATCTTTGGTCTTTAACTTCCCAATCAAATTTTTGTTATTTTCTATTTCTTTTTTTATTTTTATTGCCTCTCTTTTTTTAACTTCTTCTTCCAGAGATTTTCTTATCACTTCAGATACATTTATTTTGTATTCTTTTATCTTATCCTTTACTTTTTTGGGGATTTTTGCAGAGACCATTTCATATTTCATATTAACAATACTATGTTGTAATATTTAAAGTTTTACAAAAATTATTATTTAATGTTATACGCCATTGCTGATGAGGGAATGATAAGGAGGCAGCGAGAGGCAGAAGGAAGGCGGAGGAAGAAGAGGCAACTATATACTATAGACACTATAGAAATTATGGGCGAGATAACGGCAATACAGGTTGATAAAGAAGTGAGAGATATTTTAAAGAAAATGGGCAGGAAGAGATGCATACAATGATAATCAGGAGATGGAAAAGCAATATGAAATTTTAGATTAAGGAGAAAGAATGGATTCCATAGATGAGATATAATGAAGAAAATTTTAAAACATGCGTGCATCTAAGATCTCATATTTCAAAATCATCCAGGAGTATAACATTTTTATCTCCTATTCTTTCTTTAAATTCTTTGTCAGCTGTAATATAAATC
>JAGGXW010000058.1 GCA_021162815.1 Thermoplasmata archaeon
ATTCCAGCAATGTAATCAACATATTTCTGCTCCTCTGCATCCCACATAACAACTATGACGCATCCTTCTATGCTATCAGCAAGCTGGGATGCATTCAATGTCTTATTCACAGGCATCGAAATTAGATTCCATGGTTTGTGCAATCTTATGCCTATATTGAGCTCATCTGCAAACAAGCCATATATGCTGAATGAAGAGAGATTTGCATTTATTGCATTCTCGCCTTCATTTGAGGTAACTGACTCCCATGCTTCATCACTTTCATTGTAGTGATACAGGCCAATGTTATCAACATAATATATCTCATCACTGCTGTAATAAAATGTTATGTTTATCCATGAGTTTGATGACACATTCGTTATGTTGAGGTATTTATTTAACGGAACTCTATTGCTGAATGGTGGTGGAGAATCAACACCTTTCAGTGCTATTCCATTTCCATAGATGAATGAAACTGTTGTTGGATAGCTGGCTACGGTCATATTATGTATGGTATTATTTTTGTTGTTTTCTGTAGAGTAAAAAGCATATGCATTATTGCCATCCATTCCATAAATAGTGCAGTTACTGAATATGTTGTTATTGGACGCAAGAGAATGCATGTATATGTATATTCCATATACACTGTCTGTTGAATTAAGATTACCAATACGAATGTGGTCAAATACATTATTGCTGGCTCCATCTTGCAGAAGTATACCATACACATTGCATGTTTCATTAGAGCCAGTGATGGTGTTGTTGAAGAAGTAGTTATTGTTGGTGCTGCTGCTACCCAGCCATATTCCTGCAGCACCTCCCGGGGACGACATCGGGAAGAAACCTCTTCTTATGTCTCTTATTGTGTTATTTGAAATGATATTGTTGCTACCGGAGAAAATTAAAATGCCCGTGCTATTATATATGGTATTTTTATCTATAACATTTCCTGTTGATGAAACTTCAATTCCATGAGAAGTTGCGTTCTTTATCATGTTACCTACCACTTCATTGTTTCTGGAACCCGACAAATAGATACCATATTTAACCTTATAAATTGTGTTGTTGAGTATAAGATTGTATGGTGAAGAATATATATAAGCTCCATAATAAGTGAAGTTAGTTGTTAAAGTGTTATTCCATATTGTGTTATTGCTACTTTCATATAGGTGTATTGCTTCATCATAATATGAAAATACAAAGTTGTTTTCTACAATATTCCATGTTGATATATACAGATATATTCCCTCCGCAAATGAATCATCTCCAGCATTTCCTTCCTTTTCTATTGTATTGTTATCCATAGTATTGTTATTGCAATGATATGCATATATGCCTGTGAAATCGCTCTCCTCCTGGCTTATGTTATATATCATGTTGTTCCATGAAATATTGCTATAATTCACATATTTCATGTAAATTCCATAGTAATCCCAATCATATGGGATTGGAGCATATATGCTATTGTTGAAAACATAATTGCTAGCCGAATGAATTAATGCAATTCCATAGCTGCAGTTATACAGCGTGTTGTTCGTAACTTCATTTCCATCTATGGCTTCAATATGTATTCCACTATCATAGCCTGAGCAATTGGAAATGGTGTTGTTGTTTATTACAATGCCTTCCATATCTAAAATAGCAGTTGAGTCGTTGTAAATATCGCCATATATGTGGATTCCATTGATGCAATTTGAGATTGTATTGTTCCATATGTTGGTGGCTTTCATATATATAGCTGAAGAATCATCGGCAGATGGATAGTAATAGATGTAGATGCCATCATTTGTCATGTTTGCAATGATATTGTCTGTTATGTTTATATAACCGTAATAGCCCTGCACATTATAATAAGTTTCCGGACCATATTCAATATAAACACCATTGCTACAATTGTGCAATTCATTTTCTGAAATTATTATATCTCCGAATATCAATTTTGAATCATCTTCTGGATAATAAGGTACTTCATCAACATATATGTAAATTCCTTCATAAGTGCAGTTTAATATTCTGTTGTTTGTAATAACTATGTCATTGAAAGTGAGCCTGGCATCGTCATAACTATTTTCTGGCATATCTTCAAGATAAAGATATATTCCATAATCACAGCTTATGTTGTTATTGTCTATATAAATTGCTCCGAAATCAACGGTTGCATTATCATATATGTCATCAGGGTTGCTATATGTATAGAAGTATATTCCGCAGTCATCTGCAGAAATATTATTGCTGGAAATGTAATAGTAAGGCATTTTTATTGTTACATTGTTGCAGGCATCGTAGCCAACATCATAATCGTAGTAGTATATGTATATTCCATCACTGCTTGTATCTATGTTATTGTTTTCTATATAAATATCATTCATTGTAAATGATGCATTATTCTCCATTTCATATGCAACATAATCATAATACATGTAAATGGCATCATCTCCAGCACTTATGTTATTGTTTTGTATGTAAATGTTATCCATGCTGAATGAGGAGTTATCATATATGTAATATCCCATATCGTAGTAATAAAGATAGATCCCACAGCCTCCTGATTCAATGTTATTGTCTGAAATGTGTGTTTCATCTACGGTAGCAGAGGCATTGTCATGCATATAAGATCCAGCATCATCAATTTCAAAGTATATTCCATCATCGCTTGAATTTATGATGTTGTTATTGAATGTTATACTGCCCATTACAAAACTTGCATTGCCATACATTTCATAGCCAATGTATTCTATCTCATACACATATATTCCATCGCTGCTTGCATTGATAACATTGTCATTGAATTCTAAATCACCCATTGTATATGTTGCATTATCTTCCAAATTGTAACCAACATATTTTATTTCATCAACATAGATGCCAGCACCGCTGCTATTTATGACATTGCCGTTGAACGCAAGATTTCCCATGCTGAATGAGGAATCATCAGCGAGATTGTATCCTAGATGATGCATTGAGATTTTTATACCGTTCATGCAGCTAATGTTATTCTCTATGATTTTGAAATTTCCTATTTCAAATATCGCATTATCTGACATGTTGCATCCCCAATAACTTGCGTTTATGACAACCCCATTATTTGTTGCATTTATTGTGTTTTTGTATATGATGGAATCTCCTATTACAAATGATGAACTTCCAGTCATGTTGCAACTTATATTGTGCAGGAATATATTTATGCCATCAATCGTGGCATTTATCGTATTATTCGCTATATAAAATCCAAGTGCATTGCATTTTATTCCATAGCTTGAATTTGTTATGTTGAATCCTATTATGCTAACATTGTTTGCAGTTATGTTAAAAGCAATGCCACCCATTCCATCAACAACTGGCTTTGAGCCATTTATCAAAGCAAGTTCCTTATCAATCACAACATTTTCATAATATATTCCATCATGAACAACTATTGTGTCTCCGTTACTCGCATTATCTATTGCAGATTGAAGAGAATAATACCATCTCTCCTGATTTAAATTATGAACTCTTGTCACCAGAGGATGCATGTCTCCTCCATTTTGTATATTTCCGTTACAATTATATGGCAAGTTAGTATCTCCCAATCCATCGTCATCTGTATCGCTGCCAGTATAGTCATCCCAGTAATTCCCTCCCAAATAAGGGCTACCAACTATATTTTTTCCTGCTGTCTTGCTTATATTCCATGTATTACTGCAATCATCGTATGCATTACAATCGTTATCACAGAAATAATTGTTATAAATTTGATTGTTGGATGATTGATGATAGTTATCTTCAATTTTAATTCCATATTCATTGTTTTCGATATAGTTATCACTAATTACGTTATACCCTGAATATGTATCCATATGTATTCCTCTGTTTTGACTATATTTAATTACATTTCTCTTGATTGTATTGTATTGAGCCTTATACATCCATATTCCCTCTGTATTATTAAGAATTGTATTATTCGTTATAACATTATGGTCAGCCATGTAATCAGGCGATGTGCTGCCAGGTATGCCAAATATTCCAACTCCCCATGTATTGTTATACATTATATTATTCGACACATTACAGTAATCTGATGCGTTATCTATGTTCACACCCGCTCCTCCTCCAGATAAATTGAAACCGGTTATGTTAACATGGTCAGCATCAATCCAGAAAATCGCCTTACTTCTATCTGTTATTTTTATTATGCAGCTCTCCGAGCCATTTCCTATGATGGTAACGCTTTTGGTAACATCCATATTCTCATGGTATGTTCCATTCCATACATAAATTGTGCCTCCTGGTTCAACAGCATTTAAAGCATCATTTATACTGTTAAAATGGTCAATTTGCCATCCGGGCGTTGTATCATTAAAATCATCATCAACATAAACAACATTTGGAGATGCTTGTGCATCGCCAACCATAATTATGCCTGTTACATATATCCCCAATAATAAAACGCCAACCATAAAAATACTGCTGCATCGCATCATTTTATCCTCCTAGCCCTAATATCTCTTCTTTTTATAAGTTTTTTGAACTGTGGGGGTTTGTCGAAAAAATGATGAAATTTAAATTCCCATCCCCGTGGGGATATAGGGGATGGGAATGAGATACTGGCAAAGATACGACAGAAAATATAAAATGTGGAATATAAAAAATCTTTACTATTTTTATTCAGTCAAAATCCAGAAAATTGGGCAATCCATTCAAC
>JAGGXW010000055.1 GCA_021162815.1 Thermoplasmata archaeon
GGTGTAATCTGCTGCTTTTATTTCTGGAATATACCTGTATAATCCTTTTAAAAATCCTTCAAGCTGACGAAATGGGAGAAATGCAACATTCATGAAAATGAGATGGGCATCTCCTCTCTGGACACCGTGGGCTGGACTCTCCTTCCATAACCAAATGGTGTGATAATTGAAAAAAAATCACATCTGGGGAAATATGATCGGAATAAAGATATACTCCAGCCATAATGTAAGCATAATTGATAGTAACATCTCTCATAACGATGAAGAGTAAAGATGATATCGTATTAATATGGAAATGCAATACTAAATTCAAAAATAGAGAATAACATGATTGGAATACAGGCTTCTGTAGCGTGGAGTACAAAGATAAATTATAATACAATAGAAAATAAAGTGATAGGCATACAGGGATTTTTATGCATAATAAACGCAAGGCACAATTACTGGGGCTCCCCCATGGGACCTGGCGGAAGAGGCATAGGAATTGGTGATAAGCTAATATGGATTTTTGGAAGGATATTCTACTTTCCGTGGAACGCATCATAAAGCTTAATAATTTGAAAATGATTTTGTTAGGGTGATGCAATGGATATTATATCATTTGTAACAGGACTGGTGGTCGGCATACTTGCAGTTTCAATAGCGGTCGAATTTGCTTGGAGGAAGAGTTTTCCTGAAAAAACATGCAAGATAACTGAAAAATGGGATCTGAATGACATACAGGCACCCATGATTGTTGCAGAAAAATTGCTGGTTGAACCTCCTTCAAATGCGAAAGTTGTGGTGGCATCTCCCACCCCATTTGCAAAAAATGCAAGAGAGAACTCTGATTTAAAAGGCAATTTTGTTGTTGGGTTAAACAAAGCATACATATTTGGAGGAGAGATAAAGGAAGGGCAGATTGCAATAGTTACTGCTGATGAGGACATAATGAAGGATTTGAAGAGCAAATTTTATGAATACTGGAAAAAGAAAGAGAGGGTTACATCTTCCATCTCATCGTCCGGAAATGTGAGGATAAGAGGAGTTGTCAGGGCTGTATTTCCATACAGAGATGGATATATGATGAGAGTATCATACGAAAAGGGAGTTATAGGAGTAATTTTAAAGGAAAAGATGGATGTTGAGGGAAGGAGGGTGGAAATAGAAGGAAACATGATTGAATACCCATTTATAAAGCCCACAAATATAACCATATTGGATTAAATGAGCGTATTAATAAAGAATTCAGTGATAATAACACAGAATGATAAAAGAGAAATTATAGAGGGAGATATCTACATTGAAGGTGGAGTAATAGTGGAAATTGGCAAAATTTCCACAGAGGCGGATTTTGTTATTAAAGATAAGCTAATAATGCCAGGGTTAATCAACATGCATACCCATGTTCCCATGGTTTTGCTGAGAGGTTATGGAGATGATTTGCCATTGGACGAATGGCTCACAACCAGAATATGGCCTGCAGAGGCGAAATTAAAGAAAGAGTATATAGAGGCAGGTACAAAACTTGCTTTTCTGGAAATGATATCCACAGGTACAACAGCCTGCAATGACATGTATTTTTTTGAGGACACCATAGCAAGAGTGGCAAGAGAAATGGGAATGAGATGCTATGCAGGATTCAGCATACTTGATTTTGATACTCCTGAGATGAAAAAGGACATGCTGATTCCTGAAAGTGAGAAGTTCATAAAAAAATGGCAGAATGATGAGTTAATCACCCCAGTTATAGCTCCTCATGCCACATATACCTGCTCTCCAGAAACTCTTGAGGAAGTAAAAGAAATTCAAAATAAATATGATGTATTCGTGCATATTCACTGCTCTGAAACAAGAAAGGAGGTATATGACATAATGAATAGATATGGCGCCCGCCCTCTCGAACAGATTGATAAACATGGCCTGCTTGGAGACAAAACCATTCTTGCTCACTGTGGGTGGATAACAAAAGAGGAAGTTAAAAAGATTGCAGAGAGAGGAGGGGCTGTTGTTCACAATCCTGTAAGCAATATGAAGCTGGCGACAGGAGGCTACACTCCCCTGCCGGAATTATTCGAGGCAGGAGCTGTAGTAACATTGGGAACAGATGGGGCTGCAAGCAATAACAAGCTGGATATGTTTGAAACAATGAAGTTTGCTTCCTTGATTCACAAGCATCATAGATGGGATGCACAGGTTGTAAATGCTCAGGAAACGATAGATATGGCAACAATAAATGCAGCAGAATTTCTGGGCCTGAATGCCGGAAGCATTGAGGAAGGAAAGATTGCTGATATAATTGCACTGGATATGAAAAGCCCGAATCTCCAGCCACGAAATAATTTGATTTCCCATATTGTTTATGCTGCCTCTGGAATGAATGTGAGCGATGTGATAATAAATGGGAGGATAGTGATGTTTGATAGAGAATTTTTGGGTATTGATATTGATAGAATTTATGAAGATGCAGAAAAAGCGAAAGAGGAAATAATTGCGGAATAAACATCAAGAAATATTTATTAAATACTTTTCCATTTAAAATTAATTAAATATAAATTGGAGGTGAATAGTTGGTAAATTTACATAATAGGAGAAAATTTTTGTTTGTTGCGATAAGTGTTACAGCCATTTTGATAGCATCTTACGCCATAAGTGGCTGGAATGTTGACACAAGACTAACATCAAAAGCATCTGTAAATCCACATTCCATTATGGATAATGATGGAAACATATATGTTGTATGGGAAGGATATGGAAATGACGAAGGCATATACTTCAAATTTTACAATGCAACAACTTCAACCTGGAGCGATGATATTCTTGTTGTTGCAGGAGATAACAAAAAACCTGTTATCGCAATCGGGAATGGGATATACATTGCATGGGAAAATGAAAGCAATAATGCAATAAAATTTGCTGAAATTGATGAGTATGGAAATGTTCTCTCTCCAATAATGGAGCTGGATTACATACCATCTGAAAATGTATCCATAGCTGCTCATGATTCTGAAATATATTTTGTATGGCAGCATAATGGAAGCGTATTCTATGAAATGTATAATATGTCCTCTTCACAATGGTTTGATGAACAGCTCATAGAAAATAACTCTTTCATGCCTTTTATTCTATACAACAGCTTGGAGGAAATAATGCAAATCATATACACAACAAATGAAAGTGGTAATAACGAAATTCATTATATTCCATTGCATGTTGGAGGGGTAAAAACTTCCTATGACAGTGATGGAGATGGCTTATATGACAGTGTTGAAAAAGGATGGACAAACTATTCTAACTCAAGCTATGATGATTGTGATGCCAGTACAACAACTGACTGGCAGGATTATGATAGTGATAACGATGGCTTACCAGATGGATGGATAGATGGATGGAGCTATGATAGCCATGGCAAATACTGGGGAGTTAACTACAGCAGAATAGACGGAATAAAGCAGGCGTGGGAAGGAGAGGATTTGAATTTGAATGGCGCTGTGAACACAGGAGAAACTGATTCAAATAGTTATGATAGCGATGGAGATGGCCTGCCAGATGGATGGGAAGCCTGGTATGGTCTGGATGCTTTGGATGGCAATGGAAACAATGGAGCGGATGGTGATCCTGATAATGATGGCTTAACAAACATGCAGGAGTATGAAAATGGAACGTCTCCAGTGAGCGATGATACAGACAATGATGGAATGAAGGATAAATATGAAGTAGAGCATGGAATAGATGCTAATGATCCGGATAGCGATGATGATGGCTTGCTTGATGGAGAGGAAAATTTCACAGAGGATGTGGATAATGATGGTTTGGTTTCTCCACTGGATAATGATAGTGATGGAGATGGAGTATTGGATGGGAAAGAATATTATCATAATCTTTCGTTCCTTTCTCCAACCATACCATTCGATGATAATGATAATGATGGTAAAATAAACATGCTGGATGATGATAGTGATGATGATGGCTTAAAAGATGGCCAAGAATTTGCCAATGGAAACAAACCATGGCAACCTGTCATGTGGGATAGTGATGGAGATGGAGTAAGCGATTATGAGGAAGTGCATGGTAGGTACTGCCCATTATATGGAGTTGGATGGGTAATAACTGACCCAAACAATAGAGATAGTGATAATGATGGCTTATGGGATGGAAATTTCACAAGGGCAATAAATAAAAGCACAGGAAGAATGGAAGTATATCCCGGAGAATGGAATGCGGGATGGGCTTGCGCCAATCCTCTGGATGATGATACTGATGATGACGGATTGACAGATGGATTGGAAGTTTTTGGGTGGAATATAACTGTAAATGGATATGGAGGCATGAATTATGAAAGATATGTTCATTCTGATCCATATTCGACAGATACTGATGGTGATGGTCTGAACGATTCTTATGAATACGAACATGGTTTAGATCCCTCTTCACCAGATACAGATAATGATGGTCTGGAAGATGGAAGCGAAATATCTCTCCATACAGATCCAAACAATCCAGATAGCGATGGAGATGGAGCATGCGATTATACTGAATTTATAAGAGGCACGAATATGAGTGACCCCGATACAGATAACGATGGCTTGCCGGATAGCGAGGGAGATTGGGTTATTTTCAGGACAAATGCGGAAGATATGAATAATGGCAGTGTAATAAGGGAAGAATTTAATAGATATGAAATAACAGGAGACGCCTCCTATGATTATGTTGAATTGAGATATTCAGCAAGCCAGATAATAAATGTTACCATATACTATACAGAAGAACTTCATATACGGCTGCAGGAAAAGCCAGCCAATTCAACTTTAAATGAAAATGAATACTGGTGGTGGAATGCAAGCGAATACGCAACTCATGGCGGCGATGGCTGGACTGCTTTTCTTAAAGTTGGGTATAATTTAACAAAATGCCCTCACAATAGCAATCTGGATAATCTCGAAGTAAACTACTCTGCTGATTATGGCGGATCTGGAAAATTCAATAAAACAGGGTATATAACAAACGGGGAAGTCATACCCATAAACAATGGTTCAACATGGTATGGAACAGATTTTAAAGTCGGTGATGAATGGGGAACCTATGATGTGATAGAGATATACAATGTTACTCTATTCAAATGTAACCATGTTGTAAAGCAACTTATCGAATGCTCTGGCACGCCTTCCGACTATGACCACTTCAATTATAGCATAGGAGGGAATAAAATAATAATTAAGCACAACCTTAATACCCAACTAACAAAGGTTGTCGTCTATTATGTTGCATCTGATGCAATAGATTATTCCTCCCCATTGAATGATAACTCATGGATTGCAATAGATACAGACTTTTATTTAAATAGATACCTTCTCCCCTTTGGGAGAGTGGATGGCATCATATTGAAGGATGACCAAATAGCAAAAATGCATAGCGTTGCTCATACGGCGGAAGGCTATCCTGTATATTACAATGATAAGCCATCTATATTTCCAATAAAAGATCTGCCGACTATGCCGGCAATGAAAGCAGTTTCATGGTCTCCTTCAGGAGAGTATGCATTAATATCTGGAGGAAATTTAAACTGGGGAACATATCTATATCATAAAGATGGAAGCGTGGAAAGATTCTCTCTTCCGTGGGGCACATACATAAACTCCATTGACTGGGACCCATCTGGCAAATATGCTATTCTGGTTGGAAATAATGGAGCTATTTTCAAATTCAACTGTTCTGATAGAACAATGACACAGCTCGCAAGCAATACAACAAGAAATCTCTATGGTGTCGCCTTTTCCTCAGCTGGAGAATTTGCCGTTGCAGTTGGAAATGGCACCATATTATCCATAGATGCAGAAAATGAGGATGTAACCAATGTAACACGCAATAATCCCTCTTTATTGGGTGGAACAGGATTTTTATATAAAGATATATCCTGCATATATCCTGATCGTTTCCTTATAATTACAGACAATGGAAGAGCATTTATATACTATGTGTGGCATGAATTTGCTGGATTTGATGAGGAAATACACATTTCTCCTATACCAGATTCATTCATTGCATGCGACTGGAAAAATGGTTTTGATGAGGCTACAGGTGAATACATTGGTTATGGGGCGATAATAGGATATGACTATGACCACGTCTGGGATCCGGATTGGGGTATATGGAAAGATGTAAAAAGATGGAATGCGTATGTTTTGGAGTATGATTATTTCCATCACACTTACAATGTTAGTATTTATACAGGAAAAACATTTTTAGCCATTGTACATTCATCTTTTAATTTTACGGATGTGTCATGGCATCCAAATCTTCCAGAAGCCGTCATCACAGCACAATATACGGCTTCCGATACAAGTTGCATTTTCACACTTAACCTAAAAACGGGCTATTTAAATCAAACATTTATCTTATCCAATTTCCTCCTAAATGGAATAGATTTTGAGCCGCAAGAAGGATACGCCCTTTTGGCAGGATTTGGAACAGGCAGTGGAGATCCAGTGTTGTACGGATATATGTATCCCTATGTCACCATTGATGTTCCTGGCAACTACAATCCTGTTTATATGGACAGGTTTTCATCTACAACGGCTGGAGAAGCAAAGTATGCAGAGACAGGAAGAGGAAGCATTTTTTATCGTTTCAACAATGGACAGGAAGTAAAGAATGATTTAATGCTTACCGATCCACTCAATCCTTCTACGCTTAACGATGGTATGCTCGATGGAGATAGATTCAAGCTGGGCTTTGAAGATACCGATCATGACGGCACACCCAATTTCCTGGATAGAGATGCAGACAATGATGGAATTTTGAATGGCGAGGAGGCATATCCATTACTGAATTTTGATAATGATAGTCTGGTGAATGCATTGGATTGGGATAGCGACAATGATAGCGTGTTGGATGGAGATGAAGTTATGGTTATATACAGATCAAACTATAGTGGCTCTTTCAATACTTCAATATGGATTGGGGTGGAAATGAATACCTCAAACAATGTGCTTGAAGAATACTGGTATGATGGCATGGTTACAATTAACTCTTCAAATGCAACGCTTCATCCAATAAATTACACTCTCCTTGGGATTAAAAAGCAAGTTCATACTCCAGAAGGTTATCTTTTGTACTATAGTAATAATGGATATGTTTATATTGACGTTCCCGGGAACCAGATGGCAAGATTTATTCATATCATAAATCAGGATATTCCTGATAACAGCACATCTTTGAATTCATATTATGCTTCTCGCCATCAAGAAACATATAATTGCACAGCCATGCTTTCCAATGATGCAGATAACGATGGACTGCCAGATGGATGGATAGATGGATGGGGTTATAATGCCACGGCTGCAGAACTGCATCAACATGCTGTCGGAACAATAGATGGGTGGGGCATATGGTATGCACCGGATGGAATAAATCAACCATGGGAAGGGGAGGATTTGAACTGCAATGGCAAGACCGATGAAAATGAAACAAACTTTGCCAATGATGATACCGATAACGATGGTTTTATGGATGGAGAGGAAGTTGGGATATATCATACGGATGCCATAAATGGTGATGATGTTGATGGCGATGGCCTAAGTGATTATGATGAGAAATATGGGTTCTTCCCCGTGGATACAATCTATGTTGTCAGATATATGAATGAAAGCAGAGATACAATCACCAAATTTTCAGATGGATGGAGAGGCATTACATCTGGAATGACAATACCTGTCAAAATACCACTGAATGCCACATATCATATCTGGACAGAGCCCGCAGGAGCGAGTATAACAATAAGTGGAAACACTTCTTCCAATGCCGATGCTTCACATCCTTTAGCAGTAACATTAACCAGAGGAGTGTATAACATTTCCATCACTTCAAGCAACTACATCTCTCGCCTTGTAATAGCAAAAAGAGGATGCAACATGACAAATCCAGATAGCGATGGAGATGACATTCCTGATGGGGAAGAAATAGGCAGTCCACTGGATATGGATAGTGATAATGATGGATTACTTGACAACGAAGAACAGATTCCATATTATGATAAGGTAACCCACCGGTATCTATTTTCATATACGATATCATCACCTACCGATATAGATTCAGATTTAGATGGAGTAAGTGATAAAAATGATCCATCAAGACTGAGTTATGATTATCTGCATTTTGACCGCCATACATATCCAATTGGTTCCATAGTTGAGAATAAAACATTCCGTGGTTGGGGTTTAGATGGTCATTCCTGGATAATTTACAGATGGGGTAGTGTTGATGATAGGGAAAGAAAAGATGTTAAGGTATCTAATATGAGCGATTTGGAAAAAGTGGAGGAGAATATAATTAAAACTCTTCCAAAATGGTATGCTATATATCCAGATTCAATATCTATGGAAGGAAATGCTTTGAGCAATGATTATAACGACACATGGGAGTGGTATGATGCCACAGGTTATCCGATATATAGGATAAGATACTATTACATAGCAAAACTTTATAATGTCACGCTTTACAATAACCAGACGGTTTACAGATATGAAAACGGAGAAATAGGAACAGAGGAAAAGCCTCATTTCAGATATGCATTGTTTGATGTGTATGTTAAAGATAGCAGACCTGAGATGATGATTATAAAATATTCATTGCCATCATCAGAGGATAAACACTATTTCATAGATGAGTATCACTACAAACTCCCCGCATTTGAGTACAAGATATATAGTGATACTGCCACAGGAAAGTATGTTGATTCCAATAACAGATGGCATAATGGATCTGTAAGCTTTAGCTCATACTCAATGCAATCCTTATTCCTCCTAAAAGAGGGATTTGTTACTCCAACAGAGATAGAAAGCATGCCCATGGAAAAAGCATATTCTATAAAGATCCCAATCCCAGCAAATCATTCTGGAAAGATTCATGTATATCTATCCCCAATATATGTTGTAAGAAATGGAAGCTGTTCAAGAGATAAAAGTGTCATACCATGGAATATAGATTCAATAAAAGTTGCAGGTATTGAAAAGATATTGCCTTCCTATTCATATAGAGTTATATCAAAACTTTCTGAAAATATAACAGATATAGATTCAAAGTTGCCAGATGATTTTCAGAACTATTCAACAGGATGGTACAATAATACCGTTGGGGCATATCACATATATGTGTATAATGGCTCACCAGATGATTTTGTTTTTAACGATGATATGCTCACAGGAGATGCAATAGCGATTATCTCTACCATGAAGCAGGATGTGGATAAAATAACGGCAATGATTAACTTTACTTCAGATTGGTATTATAATGTCAGCAATGTATTTGCTCAAAACATGACAATGAAAGAATATAAGACCATAATCCATGATAAGGTCAATTATTACACATATTCATGGATATCTCAGCTTGGAGTATGGTGGGCATGGAGTTGTGAAGATGAAGAAATGCTGGATAAAAATATTACAGGGATTGTAAAACACAATAACAGCCTGTACAACTATACAATTTCATACACTCATAAGATAGTTGATTCCTCTAAGCATGAAAGAATAATTCATGTTGTGAAGGACCAAAATAATAGCATAGATGCAGTTAAAACCATGTCTGATTCAAAATATGATGAGATAAAGAATATCTTTTCAGCAAAACCAGATAGCTCAATGTTGTCCACAGATGATTCATTCCTGATGGTTGTTGCTCCTCACAAACAGGCAGACGGAAGCATAGTTATGGAAGCATTTTCCACTGTCTCCACATTATATGGCATAGGCTCTGGCGTATATGGAGCATTTGATACCTTCAACGATTTGAGAGAAATAAACAAGATAGTGGATCCTGTAAAGAAAGCCGAGAAGATAAGCGATGTTATGACTCCAGATGTTGGTCCTTTTGAAGTAGTAGATTTTGCTTTCTCCGCCATTGATTTGGGTCTAACTTGGTATAATGCCTATAACGCCAATGATAAGTTCGTAACCAGAGCGGCAGGCGAGCATACTGCAGCCATCGTGCTAAATGTCGGTATCTCCGCCGCCGGCATTGCCTTCCCGCCTGCTGGTGTTGTTGGCATAACATGGACAGCCACATACTATGGAATGGTTGGAGGGATGAAAGTGCTTGGAATTGAAACAAGTCCATATCTGGAGTATGCAAGTGACCCTGGCGAAGCAATAGTGTTTTCATTTGTCGTCTTCACTGGCGTAACCATGCCGTCGCAATTTGCACAGGATGCATTTCAGGAAGCAGAAGAGGAGATTTTAACCCATTACATGAATGCCAGTCAGTTCCTCAATGCAAAATATGTATATGATGAGGAGTGTGGTACATGGTATATAATAGAGCCATACTATCCTCAGTTCTATCTGGATCCGAGGTGATAAAATGAAGAAAATAATTTTAATTTTGGCTGTTTTCTCTGTTTTTGCAGCAGTGGCAATATCCGAGATATATAACATAAGCAATAGTGCAGGAGATTCAAGAAATTCTGCTGCTGCTCTGGATGAAAATGGAAACATGCATGTCGTGTGGCAGGACGATAGCAATGGAAGATATGCAGTATATTATAAAGAAGTTTATTCCAATGGCTCAACAACAAATGCAATTGAAATAAGCAACAGCACTGGAAATGCAATGAATCCAAGCATAGCTGTTGATGGCAGCATTGTTCACATAGCATGGCAGGATGATAGAGATGGAACATGGAGAATATATTATAAAAGATTGTCAACAAGCGGGATTGTTTTGATGAATGAAATACCTGTATCCATCAATGAATCATTTACACCTACAATAGCTGCCAAGAATGGAAGCATATTCATTGCATGGACAGAGAATGATGGAGGAGAAAAGCATATCCATTACACAGCACTTTATCTTCCTCCTAACTCTCCACCAGAAGCAAACTTCACATACTCTCCAAAAATTGCTGGCATAGGAGACAAAATTTCATTTATTTCCACAAGCCATGATGCTGATGAGAATATAGTAAACTACACATGGGAATTTGGAGATGGAAACATTGGTTATGGAAGTGTAGTAACTCATTCATATGCATCATGGGGAAATTATACGGTAAATTTAACCGTCATTGATGCCTATGGAGAAACAGATACAATAAGCAAAATTGTAAAAATAGGGGGAATGTTCTTTGTTAAATCATCATTTAACAGCCCAATGCAGGGTTTCGGGATAGATCACTACAACAGCATTCAGGATGCAGTGGACAATGCAAGCGAGAATGCAACAATAAAGGTATATCCCGGATTATATAAAGAAAATGTTGTCATAGATAAGCCATTAAAGTTAATAGATGATCCTGCTGGCCCATATATAAATGCCATAATAGATGGAAAGGGAAGAGTTGGAATAAATATAACGGCAAGCAATGTTTTGGTTAAAAACTGCACAATTTACAATGCAAGCATTGGAATACTTGTTCATAACGCATCAACTCCACTCAGCAACATTACTGTTGATTCCTGTAAGATATTTAACGACACCACAGGGATAGGAATTAAATTTGATAATGTTAATGACAGCACCATAATCAATACAAAGCTTAATTCCACGGGTTATGGCATATATCTCAATAATTCTTTGAATATCACTATATCGGAATGCAATATTTCATATAATACCATGCATGGGGTGCATCTCTACTCATCATCCAACAATAGTTTATCCAACAATGTTTTGATGCATAACAGTGGTGGTGGCATATATATAACAAATTCAAGCAATGGAAATGTTTTAGAAAGGAATAGTGCCTCTTACAATGGATGGTCTGGAATTGAGTTAAAAAATGATTCAGATAATAACATGGTAGAGAATAATAGAGTAAACAACAATGAGCATGCTGGAATATGGGTTTATGATTCAGATAATAACACCATATTAAATAATACTATTGAAAATAATGGTATATCTGGAGTTGAACTGAAACACAGCTCAAAACATAATAAAGTGGAAAATAATCGCATAAATAACAATGAACACGCTGGAATTTACCTTCATGCATCAATTGAAAATAGAATTTTAGGTAATGATGTTAATTTAAATAACTGGTCTGGAATTGAACTGAATGAAGGTTCATATAACAACAGTATCATGAATAATAGTGTGGACTCAAACAAGCACGCTGGAATATGGGTATATAATTCATGCAATAATACCATATCAAATAACACTGCCAATAATAATAGCTGGTCAGGAATCGAGTTGGAGAATCATGCAAACAGTAACACCATCATTAAAAATAATTATGGAAATTCGAATGGATTTGCTGGAGTATCCATCAACTCATCCTTCAGCAACATCATTATCAACATCACATTGAAGAATAATGAGAGATATGCCTTCCATTCAGATGATACCAGCAAAAATAATAGTATAGAAAACATGACAGTAGCAAGCTATCCAACAACAGTTTCATTCATCTATGGAAATGGAATAGCACTGAAAGGTGTTGATTCTCCACCATCATTCAGCAATAGAGTTCCGTTAAATAAATACCTCAACATAA
>JAGGXW010000044.1 GCA_021162815.1 Thermoplasmata archaeon
CCTGTATTGTGCACTATCACACTGGCATTTCCATACCAGTTGCCATCCACAGCCTCTATTAATATCACATCACCGTCCTGCCAGCCGCCGGGCATATTCGCCATCTGATAGAGATATGCGCCATGAGAATCTGTTGTGGTGGAAACACTTCTTCCTGTTCTTTCATTTGTTATGAAAACTGTTATGTTGTCTGCAGCCCCTCCATTATCGTAGGTGACATACCCCCAGATAGTTAGAGGAGTGCCGAATGAATATGCCTGATATGCCAGCAGTATTAATGAAACTATGGCAACTGCAAATTTCCTGTTCATTTTTTCTTCCTTAATATAAATACAATTGAGATTATTAAAATTAAAGTCAGGAATTCAAAGGCTGGAGTGCTGTTGCCTTCATTTTCTATAGATGAGACATAAACCTTTTTTGTTATGGAATCCTCATGGCCTTTCTCATCAATTATGTTCAATGTAATATCATAATCCCCTGCTTTGTCAAAGACATGGCTCACATTTTTTCCGTAGGCAACGCTTCCATCTCCGAAATGCCATGTGTAGTTAATGATGGCATATTCTGAATATGAGCTGTCCTCAAATGATGTAGTATTGCCTGCATATATCACCTTTGGAACTATAAAATCTGCTTTCAGTATTCTGTGGAGTGTTATATCAATCCTCTGTGCTATTGTCGATGCATCCACATTTATTCTTTTTCCACCTTCCCAGTTTTTGTAATATCCTGTCCCACTCACATTTATCAACAGCGTATCTCCATCTTTCCATCCATGTTTCATATTTGCCAGTTCCATATTGTAAAATCCTTTTTCATCCGTAAACTGCTCGAGTGTATCCCCCGTTCTTTCATTCGTTATCACAACTCTGGCATCAGGAACAGGATCGTGATTGTTATCATAAACATAACCATGTATGTTATGAAAATCAACAGCCAAAGAAATAGGGAAAAGGAGGGAGGCAGCAATTGCCATTACTGCTATCCCACTGCTCTTTATATCCCGCCACCGCAACCTTGTTCACCTAACCTGTCGCCACCATACCACATTACTGTTTCATCTCCAGGCACATAAATGAAGAATCCATCGCCGAAAGAGATATCAAAGTTCGATTCAAAGCCAACTGGCATGCCTATGGCATATCCATCACCAAACATCTGGCTATCAGAAAGCCAGTTTGTAAGAGTTATGTATGTGTAATTCTCTCCAAAGTCATAGGAGTTGTTAAAGTACTCTGCAACACAGTTTGCCCTGCTATCAACAATATTGGCCCATCCTATGAGATTTTCTCCAGGATGAAGCTCAATGCTTATGTTTTCAAGCAAACATCCTGTGAGATTTTCATCTCCCACATTTGCTCTCATCTCTGCTATGGTTATATCCTTGGCAGCATCCATTCCAATGAAGTATCCCACGCCTGGGATGATATCAAAGTCCTTGTTATTTGGTGCATTTATTCCAACAATGTAGTCAACATATCTCTGGGTGATGCTATCATATCTTACAATTATCTTGCACTCCTCTCCTATTGCTGTGGCAAGCATTGATGCATTCAATCTGCCCTTAACAGGCATTGTAATCAGATTCCATCCTTTGACGAGATGGAATTCAAAGTCACTGTATGGTACACACACCCATGCTTCCGGTGTTATGTTCTTCATTTCTTTGTGGCCAAGGTTATCATAGGCAATGCTGTAGAACTGGTAGTATCCTGGTCCATAAGGAGCACTGAAACCCCAGCTCCATCCATCACTTCCATCAGTATCCATTCCATATACCTCCCAGTCTGAATCATTCCATGAGTTATTATATGGAGTATATCTGTAATACAGTGTAACATTTTTCACTCCGGATGCATTGCATTCTGGGAAATCCAGAGCTGTTACATTTATTGTTATTGGTGCATCCTGATGATTTGGAACTATTGTTTCAACATGGCTTTCTGGATTGCTATTGTCAACATAGAAAGTTTCATTGTCATATGCCATGTTGCCAAGATCATCATACATTGTGATGTTGAGATAGTGCTTGCATTCTTCATACATGAATATTGTCAGATTCATTGGACTATCTGTTTGGTTATACCATGTGTAATTCCATGTTTGATTTATTTCATTCCATACTCCTACCTTTACATGTAATGAACCAACTGTACATTCTGGTGTTAAGCCATTATCGGTGATATTGAGATAAATTGGAGTGTGGGATGTGATATAATAGTATAATGGTTTTTCTCCTGTTATTGTAACATTGTCTATTTCCCAATACCAATCATAATATCCAAAGTAATGCCATCTTATGATAACGCTACTACTCCCAACATATGGAGTTAAATCAATTGTAACATTCTCTCCGGGCCCATATGGGCTATGGTTTTCCTCCCAGTGTAACAGATTAACCCATGTTGCACCATTATCTACGCTTATATCAACATCTGCGTAATCTGAATCACTGTAGTCGTTATAAGCTGCAATAAATGAGAGTGTAGCAGATGAATATCCTGATAAATCAAGAACGGGTGTCCACAATTCTGTATCCATGGTGGCTGAGCCAAAGTTATCACTATCTGCATCCGCACAGTAGCCATATCCACCTGCATAATTATTTCTTCCCCAATCATCATTTCTCTTCCATATGCCTCCAGCTTCACTATTTTCTATGACGGTCCAATTCGCTGGTGGAAATGCTCCTTCAAAATCTTCGTGAAGTATTGTTTCTGTTTCTGTTATTGTTGCTGGATGTTTCGGTTCTCCTATTTCTTTCTCCAGTACAGGTGGGCTGTTGTCAACATGAACTGTGTAGTTATAATATGCAGTATTGCCCAGGTCATCTATTGCTGTTATGTTTATCCAGTGTATGCATTCCTCATCTATTGTGAATGAGTAATTTATCCATCCGTTACTTATGCTCTCATTGTGATAAAGATATGTTGTTTCTCCTGTGATGTTGTACACTCTTACTGAAAGATTGACGGAACCAACTGTGCATTCTTCTGTTGCTCCTGCATCGCTCACATTCACCCATATTGGTGTGGTGAAGTTTATGAAAATATTTCCATTCTTATCATATTTTGGTTCTCCAATTGTGAGATTTATTGCTGGTGGGGTATTATCAACCAGTAAATAGATGGTATGCTCATTCTCAACATTTCCAGCATTATCGATGCTCCAGTATACAAGGGTGTGATTGCATTCCTCGGGTATGGTTATATTTGCTGAAATAACTCCGGTTGTATCATTCCAGTCTCCTTCCTGATTATCATAGATTACGGTTTCCTCACCATTTATGCTGTAATGCAACTCCTTAACACCCTCTCCTCCAGGACATCCTGTATCGCTTGCATTGAGCCATATATGTGTATGAGTGGTTATGTAGTATGTAGTCGATGATTTTGATACATTGGGCTCACCGATCTGTATACCGGTTTGAGGTGCTGTGTTATCCACATAGTATGTGTAATTATGTAGTTCCTCCTCATTTCCTACGCTATCCACTGCATAAAATTCAAGATAATGAGTGCAGTTTTCGTTGAAGTTTATTCTGGCAGCTGTACCGCTTCCAGTTGCAGTCCAATTGCTCCATTCTCCTGTCTCCTTGCTAAATATTCTATAATATATTGTGCTACTATCTGATGCACATTCTCTTCCACCTGGATCACTAGCAGTCAATACTATGGTGGTGGATGAATTAACTATTGAATTATCTCCTGGGGATGCACTTGATGATGGTGGTGTATTGTCAACATAATAAGTAAGATTATCAGAAATTATGTTGCCAAGCACATCTGATATGATTATATACACATAATGTTTGCATTCTCCCTCAAGATTTATTGTCACCGGGCTTGTTGAATTTGGCCACACATCTGGATTGCCTATATCATATTGCCAGCCATCTGTTTCATTCCATATATTGTATCTTATAATATACTTTCCTACCTTACAATCTCCTTCATCCTGTGGAGTTATTTTGATATCCGTATCGGACCTCACAAATGATTCATTTCCATAATTAACATCATAGCTTGGTGGAGTATCATCTACATTAAATTCAATTATATGGGTTGTTTCCTTATTGCTCACATTATCAACACCATAATAAATAATTCTATGGTGGCATTCCTCATTGAAATGGAATTTTAGCTTGTTGCTTGTCTCATCGCCAGAGCTTCTATTTTCCCATTCATGGCTGCTTTCATTCCATACAGAAACATCACATAACTGCCATTCTGCTCCATTCCATATCTCTGCCTCCCAGTGGAGATATTGACAACCTGAATCACATGCATTGGAATCGCTATAATTTTCGCTTGTATTAATCCATATTGGAGTATTGGTTGTAACATACCATTTTCCTAAATCCAAGTCATAATAACTTGGCTCGCCAACATCGACGGTGCTTTCCGGCGGCGTGTTATCCACATATACTGTTTTATTCAACCCCTCGCTGTAATTATTTCCCAAGTCATCTATGGCATAGTATTCAATGTAGTGAGTGCAGTTGTAGTAGTCTCCCATGCCACTGAGGGTAAATACAACACTGCTATTCGCCTCTCCGCTATACCATTCGCTCCATCCTGTTGCAAAATTCCAGACTCTGTAGGATATTATGTAGCTTCCAACACCGCACTTGGTGCTCCAGTTGGCCCTCATTGCAGATATGTCCGTCTGCTGCACTCCGCCATCAAATCCAAATCCAAAATGCTCCCAGTTGTCAGGTTCAATTGCATCTTTACTCTCCCATGTTATGTTCACCCAGGTTCCATCATCAGTTACTACAGGTGGATATCCCCATCCCTCGAACCATTCCGTTATGTTGGATAATGATATACCCTCAATTTCGAGTTCGAAATTATTTACACCAATGCTAAGATTGTTAAGTATATCAAAGTTTGTAAGCATGCCGACTATTGACGGTTCACCTGTTGTTGCATTCCACTCAAGCAATGCTTCTCCTATGAATCTTGCCACAATCTCTCCATCTACAGATACATTATATCTGACTATAACTGCAGAATAGGAGTCGTTTATGGAGATAGATGATAAAACAACAGAAGAATACGCTGCAATTGTATGACTTTCTTCTGTAGTCCATGTTTTGCTCGCTAATTTATCCCATGTTAGATTATCTATAGGAATATAATCTGTACTTAAATTATATGATGCATTATATACAGATACCGTAGCTGAATAGAAATTCTGGATATGAGCAGATATTACATAATCTGTACCAGATAATCCAATATTCCAGAATGGCCATACCATGGGTACTCCGGGAGAGAGTTTTGTTATTTCATCTGGCATATCTGTTGCATTCAGATAGATTGGGGTATCGCTTGTAGTGAAGTTAGCATTTGTTACATTTGTATAGATAGGAGTACCCAATTCAAACGAAAGTTCTGGGTAACTGTTATCAACATAATGGGTCTGTATATGATGTGATTCTTCATTTCCTGCATTATCCACACTGTAGTACTCTATCATATGAATACATTCCTCTGTGAAATATATTGGCTCAAAATCAACGGTTTCATTGTAATAAACATACCAGAATGTTCCGTTTATGCTTGTTATGTTCTGATTGCCGCCATAATAATCGCCCGTACCATCAGGATGCCATGCGTTGTTATACCAGATGCGATAATATGTTGCATTTACGCCTGAGCCATTGGCATTATCAGCAGCATTAAGGTATATTGGTGTATCGCTTGTAAGATAACTGCCGTATTTGGGCTCTCCTATTTCCTTAGTGGTTACAGGAGGTGTCAAGTCCTGTAAAGGAGCATATATCGGGGGATCAGCAAGTGTGAAATTAACCATGATGGTATCATTCTCTGTATCCACATTTTGATAACTATACCATCCATCATGATACCATGACGAACCATTATGTTTCCATACATGAAGTGTGTTATCATTCACAACAACAAGTTCGGGGTCATAGTAGATTGTTAGATTCATCCAGTTCTCGCCACCTATTTCTAAAAACTTGCTTATATTGGCAAATCCTTCTGGCGTGGCTGGCGATGATGTCACACCTTTTACTGTGAAATTACCTTCATAACCAATTATAGTCGCTTTTGTTTCATAGGTGGTTCCATAAGCAAAGGTATTGTTTACCAATTCATTTCCCTCACTATCCTCAAATCTGATATCGTTATGATATGAAGAATTATAGAATAGATTTTCATTTATCTTGCTCTCTCCGGTATTCTCAGCATACAGTCCATCCCATATGTTATCATGTATATAATTGTACTCCAGAGTTATATTTGAACAATGCTGGAGGTATATTCCATATTGATTATTATTTCCGAACTCACTGACCCTGACCTTACTATCTCTGGAATTTGAAAGGAATAACCCATATCCGTCGTTATTCGATGAATTTATCCTATAAAGAGTTATATTACTCGAACTCAACATATATATACCGTTGCGAGCGTCATGGATTACGACATTGTTCAATGTGCTATCATTCACTCCATTGTAATATCTTATACCAAATATCGTCATATCGTAAATTGTGCAATTATTTATTGTTATATTATCCAAGCTGATGCTGTATGCATCTATACCGATGCTTCCATTGTAAATCGTCATATTTTCTATCAGTACATTACTTGATGTAATATTTATTCCAACTCCGCCATGGGCATCTATGTACGGATCTCCCACAATTTCTAATGGCTTATCTATAATCAGATTTTCCACATAAGTTCCAGGATTTACCTTTATTGTTGCATTCTCGCTTGCATTATTTATTGCAGATTGAATACTATTAAATGTTGATTCTCCTGCATCATATTGTCCATTTCCATCAGAATCGATGAATGCATTATAACTTCTTGGCTGTCCCCCCGGATATGGAGCATCCAACCATGGAATGAATTTCACATTTCCTTCTACTCCATCGCCAGTAGAACATGGATTCATTGTCGCGTTATATGGCCCAGCTGCATCTCCCCAGTAGTTTAGTGTGGCATTTACCGTATCTATC